>JBJHAY010000113.1:0-9840 GCA_050485205.1 Gammaproteobacteria bacterium | reverse complement strand
CTTTGCAGACCATCCAGGGGCGTGCCATCCCACAACTGAGCCTCGGTGTCCACCGGCAGGCCAAATTCGTTGTCACGCCACTTGCCGGTCAGATCAAAATTTTCCAGGGCGAAGCCAATGGGGTCCATCATGCCATGACATCCCTCGCAGGCAGGATTAGCCCTGTGCTCCTCAAGACGCTGTCTTACACTCAGGGGAACCCCACCACCCTCTGGCACGGTTTCCTCGAGATTGGCCTCTACTCCAGGGGGCGGAGGCGGCGCGGGAGTACCAAGGAAAGTTTCCATGATCCACTGGCCACGAATGACCGGAGAGGTTCGATTGGGAGCGGAAGTCAGCGTCAGAATACTGCCATGACCCAGCACTCCCTTTCTGGGATTGTCGGCCAGGGAAACCCGCCGGAAATGACTGCCACGCACATTGGGGATGTCATAATGACGGGCCAGGCGCTCATTCACAAAGGTGTAGTCCGCATCCAAGAGATCTATGATGCTGCGGTCTTCCCGCAAAATGCTGTCGAATAGCAACAGCGTTTCCTTTTGCATGGCTTGACGCAGATTACCATCGAAATCACTTACCACCGGGCGGATTGCCTCCAACTTGCGAAGTGACAGCCATTGCGCGGCAAAATTATTGACAAGGGCATCAGCCTTGGGATCTGCCAGCATTCTTTTGACCTGGCGTTCCAGCTCTTGCGGATTCGACAGCGAACCGGCGCCGGCAACCTCCAGCAATTCATCATCGGGGATGCTGCTCCAAAGGAAGAAAGAAAGACGTGAGGCCAACTCGTAATCGTTGATGCGGTATACCTCACCATCGGCCAGGTCCGCGGGCTCCGATTCGAAACGATAGATGAATTGTGGATCCACCAGGATACGCGCCAAGGCATACTGGATGCCGGTTTCAAAACCACGCAACTCCCGGCCCTGGGCATAGAAATCCAGCAGAATTTGCAGCGAGGATTCATCAATCGGACGACGGAAGGCGCGGCTGCCCAGCTGACTCAGAATCTCACTGGCGCAAGCCTGTTCTTCATCGGCATTGGCCGGCATGCAGCTGAAAATCCTGCTACGGCTGGGAGTATCACCAGGTCCACTGGCAGAGAGGGGGCCATTGACTGCCACCGCCGACACATTGGTGCTGCTGGCATAGACCGAATTGAGATCATCCACGCCACGTGCCCGCTGCTGGTGAATGAATGCCACCTGCACCTCATGAGGACCAGCCGGTATCGGCAATACCACCCTGGTGGGTTCGCCAGCTTCTATCACCTTGACCCGCTCGCCATTGATCACCACTTCAATGGGCTCTTCCATGCCTACTGGTGGAAGGATGAAGTTATTGATACCAGTCCGGCCAATGGTAAATTCGTATTCCGCATCCAGGGGGAAGTTATGGACGAAGGAAACGCCTCCCCTGGTACCAAAAGGCATGCCTTCCAGGTGGGATGCCTGAGACACCCCGGCTCCTGGACGGTAGGTGGTGCTGGAGGAACTGGTGGTCATGTCCCCCACCGCCAGCCTGCTGATCTTGGCCGCGGCTGATACATAGGCCTGCATCAATGCCGGAGAAACTCCCAACACGTTGGCAATATTGTCAAACCCGGCGCTGGAATCATCGGCCGGCAACATTTCGCTTGCATCCACGCGCAAATCCAGCAGGTCCCGGATCGCATTGCCATATTCAGTTCGATTCATGCGGTGCAGCAGGGGCGCGCCTGGATTCGGCACACTCAGATATTGAGCATCCAGTGTGTCCTCCAGGGTCAGCGCAAAGGCATCGACCAAGGCATCGTCCGGACGGGCCTGCCCAGCGGGAGGCATCTGCCGCGACCGCACCTTGCGGATCACCTTTTCCCAGACATCCGGCTCTTCGTGCAGGCTGTTCACATCCAGCAGTTCGAACGCGATGCCTCCGGCGTAGTCATCGAAGTTGTGACATTCGGCGCAGTAAGTATCCAGAAGACGACTACGCGCCTCTGTGTCCATGGTTTGTGCATGAGTCATCCCCGTGGCCGCAAGCAGCCCCGCCAGGGTGAGTATTGTTTTGTTTTTGCTCATGATTGATTTCACTACAATATCCATTGGTAATAAAAATTTTTGGCACCGTGGCCGAACTAAGCCGGCAAAACAAGCCAATCAAGGCTCTACACTGATGCCCTGTTCAGCCATTAATTGTTCCAGCAGCGCAATGGTTTCAGGCTTGCGCTCGGCGCCAACAGCGGCAAGAAACACGCCTTCTGCCCAGCGCATTGCTGTACGCCCTTCTTTATCCACCACATCCAGTTTGGCGCCATGATCCACCAGAATGCGAATGATGTCATTGGAGCCACGGTTAACCGCGCCCAGCAGTGCACTCAAACCCATGGAGTTGGTGGCATTGACATCGGCGCCAAGGGAAAGGCACAACTCGACCGCATCGATCAATGCCTGGGGAGACTCGGTATAGGTCTGGGCTACTACCCAATTGACGCCGGCAGCTGCCATCAGAGGCGTGGTCCCGGCCTGAGTGGGCAAGTTAGGATCCGCACCGAACTCCAGCAACAACTTCATCGCCGTGGTATCACCCGACAAGGCTGCCCGTAAAAAAGGCGTCTGGCCGGTAAAATCCACCCAGGACACATCATTCAGGGAATACAGCCACTTGCGGCTTGGCGGCACTTCCCGGGTCTGGGCATTGACGTCGGCGCCATGGCGCAGAAGTGCCTCGATCATGCCCATGATCGGCTCCCTGTCGACGCCATTGTCAGTGGGGCTGTCCATCTCACGGTTGTTCATGTCGAGATTGCGGTAGTCAACCGCGGCAAAAAGCGGCGTTCTGCCCCAGAAGTCAGCGGCATTGGGATTAGCGCCGTGCTCCAGTAGAAGGTAGCCCACTTCCAGCTGATTGTTCAGCAAGGCCATCAGTAAGGGTGAAATACCATTGGCTTCCACTTGTTCAATGTCTGCGCCTGCTTCCAGCAACAGCCTGGCTTCCTCCACCCGACCATCACGGGCTGCGTACATCAGCGCTGTCATGCCTCCCAGCACAGCATCCCGGCGGCCGCGATCCGGCAAACCTCCGCGATTGATACCAACGCCCTCAGAGCCGCAACCGGTACCTTTGCAAGGAGGAATGAACTCAGGGGTGTCACCGACACGAGTGCGGGCATTGACATCCGCGCCTTTGGAAATGAGTAGATTGACAACTTCCGGGCTGCCCTCCCGCACTGCCACCATCAAGGCAGTTTGCTGATATTGAGGATCGCGAAACTCAAGTTCGGCGCCACGTTCAATCAGAAGCGAAACCACATCCACACGACCAGCGCGGGATGCCGTCATCAAGGGACTTTCGCCGGTGGGATCCAAGGTCATCACTTTGGCGCCGGCATCAAGCAGCATGCGGGTAACCTCGGCGCTGCCATTGAGGGTGGACAAGTACAGTGGGGTGACACCATAGCGATCCTGCCTGGTCACATCCGCGCCCGCGGCAAGCAACATCTCGACCAGCGTCGGGTTATCGGCAAGCACCGCCCAATGCAGGGCACTCGAGCCATCTTGCAACGCTTGATTGGCGTCAACACCAGCATCCAGCAAACGCCGCGTCTCGCTCAGGTCGTTCCTGGAAATCGCCGTCACAAGACTATCGGATGCCTGAACCTCGTGGATTGCACCACCAAGCAAGCATGCAGTGACCAGCAGGCCGCCAGCCAAACCTTTCAGAAGTGAGTCATGCATAGCGCGTATATCCGGTCCTGCAATCATGAAACATTTATGGGCGGACATGGATGATTACCCCTTGTTGTTATGTGAGTTCCTTTTCCGGCAGATCGTCAATGATCATCCCGAGTGCCTACTTTAACAGAGTTCAGGCATACACTCATCAGAGTGGTCCAGCGATTTCATATTGTTTGCACAATATTTGCATCGTTCGAAGCGCTCATGAGCAAACATCGGCAATATTCTGAGGTATCCTACACACCGTAGATCGCGGCATGCTGATCGACAAGCTTTAGATACACAAACTTTAACCATTACGCACAACCAAGCATCCGAAACCTGAACAGCGAGGTTCGGTCCGCGACAGTGCCACGATTGTATGGAAGCTGCTTTACTGCTATCCTGCGCGACAACGGAACACAGCCTTTGACCGTAGCGGATCAATCTACAGTTCTGCCTTTCAGACAACAACAATAATAACTTTCACAGAGGTAACCACCATGATCAAGATCATCTCCAATGCCATTGGCATCATGCTGCTGAGTCTGGCTTCAACCAGCCTCATGGCCCATCATTCTTTCTCCATGTTCGACCAGACACGCAAGGTCAGCATTGATGGCGTGGTGGCCGACGTGCAGTGGACCAACCCACACGTGTGGGTGGAAGTCGACGTACAGGAAAACGGTGAAACCGTGCGCTGGGCAATCGAGTTCACCAGCCGCGTCCACCTCACCCGAAGAGGCTTCACCAAAGACACCATCAAAGTTGGCGACCAGGTGACTTTCGTTGTCAGCCCCTACCATGACGGTCGTCCAGGTGGACGCTTCTGGACAGTCACCCTGCCCTCGGGAGAAACACTGCGTGACCCAGGCGCGCAACGCGAGTATGAGCTCGAACAAGCCGGGAATGGCGCCTGAAAAATTTAGCACAAGAACATATTTGACCATCTGATACAATTAAAATATAGAAAATCAGGAATCACTACCATGATCAAAAAACCAGGAAGAAACGCCAACGGCCTGCTGGCCATGTCGGCACTGACCCTGGCCCTTGGGGGCAACATGAATGCAATGGCGCAGGATGTGGTCTATCCAGCCAACGCACCGGAAGTCAGTTATGCCGAACTGGATCGCCTGCCCGACTGGCGCGGCATCTGGCAACCTTTCATCGGCAGGGTCACCGGCACTGAGCCCAAGCTAATAGGTCGCTACAAGGAGTTCTATGACAGTGAAATGGCCAAGGTGGCCGCGGACCCGGCCTACGAAATCCCTGAGCGCGGCTCCAACTGTCTGCAACCGGGCATGCCCACCATGATGACCATGCCCTACAGCCTGGAATTCTTGTTCACCCCAGGCAAAATCGTCATCAATCAGGAAGCCCATATGCAGGTGCGCCGTATTTTTACCGATGGCCGCCCCCTGCCTGATGATCCCGACCCCAATTTCTTCGGCTACTCAGTGGGGCATTGGGAAGGCGATACCCTGGTGGTGGAAACCGTCGGTACGCGCGAGGGACAGCGTCTTGGTCGATTGGGCATTACCAATGGCCCGAACCTGAAAATTACCGAACGCATCTATCTTGACTCCAACAACCCTGATGTCCTGCATCTCGAATTCACCTATGAGGATCCGGATGTGCTGGAAGAGCCCTGGCAGCAGAACCACTCTTTCAGACGCGATAGAACCTGGGAAATCCTGGAGTACATCTGCGACGAAAACGATCGTCACCCGATCGATGAAGACGGCCAGAGCAGAGCCGTTCTGAATAACTGACAAATTATTCCATATCCAACCTTCCTGGCAGGATATTGAGTAATTCTTTCCACTTGAGACAACAGTCTGACCGGTCATCACCGGGCAGACTGTTGGCGGTGAAGCCTCCAGCCTAACCGGCTATCGTATCCCATTCCTCCACCAGATGCTGGGCGGTGCGCCAAGCCAGGGCTTGTATGGTCTGGGTTGGATTTCTGGCTCCCGCCGAGCCCATCACCGAGCCTCCGATGATGCCTAGATTACCTGCCTCATGAGCAAATCCCCAGGCATCCACGACGCTGGTGGCGGGATCATTGCCCATGCGGGTACCGCCGTGGGCATGGGTGGAAAGATTGGGACCATTACCGCCCTGCCCGCCATTGACTGCAACAGCGCCAGCAGCCCGAAACCATTCAATCATCTTGCCTGCGGCATATGCCGCCGCCCGCGGTTCATTCACCTTGGGTCCCGAAGTGATGCGCAGTACCGGATCTCCAAAGGGATCCCGCACCGACTCATCCAGATCGGCCCAGGTATTCTCATAAGGCAGGGTAGTGGTCTGAATATAGGCCGAGGCCCAACGCCCGGCATTTTCCCGGATAAATGACTTCCACTGACTACCCCAACGGGGGGCAAGTCCATAGGTATTCATGGCTGCCGCGCCAATGGGATGTTTTTCAGTGTAGACATGCAGACTGGCGCCACCAATAAAACCAAGACCGGCATGATCGAAATTATCATCGGCCCAGTCATCCACCACCACGCCCTGGGCGATGGCGCCATACCAGATATTGAGGTCGAAGGGGAACAGAGCCGAAACACCAACCCCTGCCTGGGCATCCCAATGCCCGAAATAGTGCTTGCCGACCTGGCCATGATTATTGACCAGGCCATCTGGAAAATGGGGGGTGCTCGACAACAGCAACAGGCGAATATTCTCATAGGTGTAACAACCCAGCAGGACAGCACGCGCCGGCTGAAAATATTCCTCTCCATCGCGGATATAGACAACCCCGGTGACCCGCCCTTCCGCGTTGCTGGTAACGCGCCTCACATTGGCGTTGTCCACCACGCTGAGGTTACCGGTGGCAATGGCCTTGGGAATGGTGCTGACATCGGTGGAACTCTTGGCCCTGATGTGACATCCGCCACGGTCACAATAGCCATGAAAGGCACAGCCAGGACGGCCCTCATAGGCACGGGAATTGATGGCGGCGGGTCCATGAAAGGGGTGCCAGCCCAACTCTGTTGCCGCGACCGTCATGTGATCCAGGTAGTCACAGGAACGCAAGGGCGGCATGGGATATTCGCGCTGGCGTGGCCCTTCAAAAATATTGCCGGCTGGGTCGATCTGCCCACGAATATTTCCGGCCTTGCCGGAAACTCCCACCTCGTATTCCACCAGGTCATAAAATGGCTCCAGGTCCGCATAACCGATGGGCCAATCTTCAATGGTGCTGCCTTCCGGCAGATAAGCATCGCCATAGCGCTCCCTGACAGCGGTGCGAATACGAAAATCCCAGGGATTGAGGCGCCAACTCTGAGCATGGTAGTGAATGGAGGTACCACCCACTGCATTCATCATGGGATGCGTGGCACGGCGGCTCACCGGTGCGCCGGGAGCGGTGCGAAAGGTAGGGATTTCCCCTTGTACTTTATTGCCCGTGGTCACCAGGCTGCGGACATTGTTATGAATCTCATCGGCCTTGTAGTCGCGCCCAGGGTCCATCCAGGTGCCCGCCTCCAGGCCCACCACTTCCAGCCCGGCCCTGGTCAGCGGCAATACCGCCACGCCGCCGGCGGCGCCCAGACCCACCACCACCACGTCGACGGGCCTCAATTCAGTGGCCATCGAAGTCCCCTCCGTAGGCGGATGTGTGAAGTGGCGGCAAACGCTGCCCCATGCGCTGCATCTCCTCCGTGCTGGCCATGACGGCACCAGGATAGCCGATCAGATCCCAGCCAATGTAGGAACGATTGCCACCGTAGTAAGGATCGCAGAAACAGCCTTCCAGGGTGAGACGTAACAATCGGTTAAAAAAGGCCTGGGCCTGCTCAAACTCTGCTATCCCGCCCTGCTCAAAGCGACGCATGAGGTCGTCCTGGGCCTGGTCTGCAAGACCGGCAAACCCGGCACTACCAGAGGACCTGGCAATTTGATCAAGCCAGGACAGGCCTTCACGCACGAAGGCTGCTTCGGGCGCCAACCACTGGGCCAGGGCGCTGTCGATGTAGTCGGCGGCCCCGGCAGCCAGTGCACCAGGGCCGGAATCATCAACCGGCATGATGCGATCCACGAAGGCATCCAGGACTGCCCGTTCAAGCTCTGTCAATATGCCTGGCACTGCTTGTGCCATGGCCGTGTCAGAACGCAAGGGTATCAGGGCATATGAACCCGCCGTCACCGCGGAACCCAGCAGGGTTCTGCGGTCCAGGGCAGTGCCCCCGCCAGCCTTGGCCACGCGAGGGGAATTGCCAGACCGACCTTTCACTTAAAGCGCTTCCGCGCCAGCAGCGGCCACCACCCCATCCTGCTCAGAGGTGACACCGGAAACCCCAATGGCACCGATGATGCGGCCATTGCTCATCAAAGGCACGCCACCCTCAGCCGCGGACGCTCCGCGCAAACCCAAGACCCGCAAGCCGACCCCCCCCGCTTCCACCGCGTCCTGGAACGCCTTGGTGGGACGCTTGTAAGTGGCGGCGGAAACCGCCTTGTCCTGGGAAACCTGAACACTGGCAGTCTGGGTATCATCCAGCTTCTGGAATGCCACCAGGTTGCCAGCGGTATCGACGATGGCGATGGCGACGGCCCAGTTCTGCCGGACTGCCTCTGCTTCTGCCGCGGCCAGCACGCGCTTTGCCTGCTCCAAGGTTATATTGGGGCCATAGCTCTGTGCCTGAGCCACGGAAGCCGCCAGCAGCAGCCCGGTCAGGGCAAGGACCATTTGATTGAATATCCGCATGTGTGTCTCCTAGATAATGAGGTATCGTGCCGGAGCGTAAACCACGCCGACCCCGGATTCAAGCAAGTTGCCGTGGATCAAGCATGGCAGATATCCAAGGCGTACACTGTCGGCAGTCACTCAAGGAGACAGACATGCCGAAGAAAATCCTCATGATTCATGGCCACCCCGATGCCGATCATCCCCACCTCAATGATGCCTTGCTGCAAGCCTATGAAGCAGGCGCCACGGAACAAGGTCATACTGTAAGGCACCTGGTGGTGGCCAAGTTGAACTTCACTCTCATCAAGAGCCAGCAGGAATGGCAGAAAAGCCCAGTGCCAGCTGACATCGCCAACGCCCAATCAGAGCTTATGTGGGCCGACCATCTAGTGATCGCCTATCCACTATGGCTAGGCGCCATGCCAGCCCTTTTGAAGGGATTTTTCGAGCAAGTACTGCGCCCTGATTTTGCGATAAGCGCCAATGCGGCTGGCCTGCCATGGACTGGCAAACTGAAAGGCAAGTCCGCCAGAGTAGTAGTGACCATGGGCATGCCGGCCTTTGCCTATCGCTGGTTCTACCGCAGCCATAGCCTGAAAAGCTTCGAACGCAACATCCTGCGTTTTTGTGGTATAGCACCCGTGAGAAAGACCATCATCGGCTTGGTGGAGAGCGAAAACCCACGTCATCTGCAAAAGGCCATATCCACTTTGCGCGGCCACGGCACCAGGGCAGAGTGATGACATGTCCAGTGGGCACCGAAAATGTATTGCTTACTGAGTATCAGTGAATATACTTGGGGAACTTGCTCTGAAGCAGGCCAACGGACTGATTCCAGCAAGCACAATGAAGCATCATTGGTGCAGTCTACTATCAAAGGGGGCGGGCCTGGCCCGTATTGGATCAATATGTCCACACCAGAAATCGTTTTTTCCCACACCAGTAAGCGCCGCATGTCACTCTTGGCAGGCGCCATGTTGCTGTTTTCGATTCCATCAATGCAAAGCCTTGCGCATCATGGCACAGCGGTTTCCTACGACCAGGAAAGTTACATCACGGTCACCGGCACAGTGACCGAATTCCGTTGGCGCAACCCACACTCTGCCCTGTTCCTGGACATCGTGGATGAAAACGGCAACGAAGTGAACTATGCCATTGAGTTGGCCAGCCCGGTGTTGATGTCACGCTCCAGCGGCTGGACCCGCAACACCTTCCGACCCGGCGACCATGTTGAGTTCCGCGTCCACCCTTCCCGTACCGGGGCTCCGGTGGGGGAGTGCCTGTTCGATTGCCAGGTACTGGTCAACGGCGAGCCACCCGAGCGCCAACAATAAAATCACAGCCTTGTTCCCAGGAGCACGCCATGAAAGCGACCTTTTCCTTTTCCACTCTGGCACTGCCCGCGGTACTGCTGTGCATGCCTGTCTCCAGTCTGGCCCAGCA
>JBJHAY010000112.1:0-10006 GCA_050485205.1 Gammaproteobacteria bacterium | reverse complement strand
AAGCAAAGTCCTCGGCTTGGCGCATGATTCTCAGCACATTCAAACCCCAGATCATTGCTATTTCCTCCTCGCTATAACCCCTCTTCACCAGTTCCATGGTGACGTTGAGTGTTTCCGATGCATCTTGCCAACCAACCACGCCGCCTCCACCGTCGAAATCAGAGGAGATTCCCACATGCTCAACTCCCACCAGGCTAACGGCATGGTCCAGGTGATCTACAAAGTCCTCCACAGTGGCGGGGGGCCAACGCTCATGAATGCTGGCCAGGCCCGCTTCATACCGGGCTCGGTCCGCCGCTGAAAGCGCGGCTACCTGACTGGGGCCGGATAGACCAAGCTCGCGTTGCAAGGCCTGAATGGCACCGGTTTTTTCCGGAGGCACCAGCTTCACATAGCTGTCAAATGCCACCAGTTGAATCACCCCACCATTCTCCTTCAACAGCTGTAATTGCTCATCGTCCATGTTGCGGGGATGATCCGCCACTGCGCGAACTCCCGAATGAGACGCGATAACCGGCACCTTGGAATGGCGGGTTGCATCCAGCATGGTCTTCTTGGACACATGGGAAACATCCACCAGGATGCCAGTCCGATTCAACTCTTCCACCACCTGGTATCCAAACTCGCTCAAGCCCCCATGCTCCTCGGGGCGATCCCCTTGATCCAGGCGAGGCAAGGCTGAATCTCCAATATCGTTGTGGCCACTGTGCACCAGGGTCATATAACGGGCACCTCGCTGCCGAAAGGCCTCAATCAAGCTCAAGTCACGGCCAATGACGTAGCCATTTTCTATCCCAATCAAGGCCACCATCCGACCTGAAGCACGGATAGCATCCACCTCATCAGCCGTAGTGGCCAGGCCTATCCGTTCTGGATACAGGGTTGCCATACGATGAATGCCGTCGAACTTCGCCACAGCGCCATCCCGGGCCTGTTCATAGCCAGCATCGGTTCGTGGGCCCTGTCCCACATAAACAATAAAGAAAGCCGCATCCAAGCCACCCTGCTCCATCTTGTCAAGGTTCACCTGGGCATTGGCCGTGGCGGGATCATGGGCATCGGACGCGAAGTTGAACGGGATGTCCACATGGGTATCCAGTGTCATGACCCTCTGCTGGATCCCTCGGGCGATGGATTCGAGACTCCCTTCGGATATCGGGGGTTCAGGCGATTCCTGACTACAGGATGTCAATGCCAGCAACATCGGGATGGCAAGGCGGCCCAGATAGCAGGGAATACGGGATACTTTCATGGTCGACTCTCCTGTTTGCCTCGGCCATGGGCACATGGTTTCCACGGCCTCATTGATCACTACCTGAAACTCAGGCCGATGCCAATCTTGTCATAATTTTCTTTTTCAAGTTCCAACCCTGCCAGGGTGAGCGGATGCTCCATCAACCAGCGTTTGGCAAAACGCAATTTATACTGATTACCTTCACGGGTCAGCTTGGGAAGCGCGTCAATGTCCTCGCGTTTTCTATGCAACAATGCTGCCAATCTGAGGCAAATCAATATAGGCAGAAAAGCTAAAATGGCAATCTCATCCAAACCCTCAAACTTATCCGCGGAAAGCCCCTTGCGATAAGCACGCACCAGGTTTGCCAAAATATACTGCTCGTAGCGGCCAAATCCCGCCAGATCACTGTAACGCAAAATGTAGTAACCATGGTGGTGGTGATCCGAATGGGAAATGCTCAGGCCAATCTCATGCAACTGTGCTGCCCATGTCAGAACTTTGGTCCGGGATACACCCGGCAGTACCGGACCATCGATTTGCGACCAGAGTTGGCAGGCGGTATTGGCGACCCTCGTGGCCTGATCCACATCCACTTTATATTGCTGCTGAAGCTTAAGAACACTGCGTTGGCGGGAGTCCGCATTGCGCAAACGCCCTATGGTATCGTAGAGCAAGCCCTCCTTCAGAGCCGCGTCGGCCACATGAATGCTTTCCAGCCGCAGTTGGTCGAATACCGCACGGAGGATGGCAATTCCCGCCGGCAACACGTGCCTACGCTGTGCCGGGACATGGTTGAGGATGGATTTGCTTTCAGTCACCTCTCTTGCCAACCATTCCAGGGAGGCTCGGCTGATGATGGCTCCACCATCCCGGCTACTGGTCAAGTCAGCGATCGCCCTGACCGTGCCAGAAGTCCCATAGGCCATCTGCCAGCCGGTTTTGAGAAAGTTCTTCCTGATGATTTCTATCTCGGCACAGGCAGACATGTGAATTTTCTTCATTATTGACTTGGTTACCGCCTGTGTCTTGCCGAATTTCTCGGCACAAGTGACACAACCTATGTTGAGGCTTTCCAGCATCAGCGGCTCATCATCGGTGCCTATGATGAATTCAGTGCTGCCACCACCAATATCCACCACCAATCGCTGGCGGTGATCATTCACCACTGTGTGCGCAAGCCCCATGTATACAAGGCGGGCCTCCTCATAACCTGAGATGATCTGAATATTGACCCCCAAGGTTTGTTCCGCCGCTTTCAGGAAACCCTTGGAATTACTGGTTCTTAATGCCTTGGTGCCAACAGCCCTTATTTGTTCGCGGGGAATCTGCCGCAGGCGCTCGGCGAAGCGTTTTAGGCAGTCCAGGGCACGATCCTGGGACTCCACGGTCAAATGCCCGTCCTCGCATATGCCCCGGGCAATCTGGACCATTTCCTTTTCCCGGTCGACGATCTCCAGATTATCGTCCATCAACCTGGCGATGATCATATGAAAACTGTTGGATCCCAGGTCCACCGCGGCAAAATAGGGGGAAGTTTTATTCTGTGCTGTCTCGTTCATGTTCCAGCGCACTATTCAAGAAAAGGTCGAGTCAAGAAAAGGTCAAGTCAAGAAAATGGTAAATCAGGAAAAGATCAACCCAAGAAAAGATCAAGCCAAACAAAAGGGCGAGCGGGACTAACCCGTCGCCCTCAGTCACACAAGCGCTTGGCTGTAGGGCTTGCCAACTGCCCCCCTGCCCGCAGCAGCCAAAGCTGAACCAGAACGAGGACTGCCGCTGGCAATTGCCAGACAGGTTTTCGTTCTTATTTCTTGCTCTTGGCGACATGCGTCGCGATGGCATCCATCAGCGGTGGAGACAGACAATCGTAGGGCTCCAGACCAAGCTCAATCAACCTGCCTCTCACCTCTCCCATTTTGGCTGGATCAAAGCCCTGCTCAATGATGGAAGAAACAAAGGCCGCGAACTCCGGAGCACTCCAGCCACTGTCGCTGGATAGCTCTGTATGCACGAAATCCAGACCATAGAACGGATGGTTGCTGTCCTCAATACGTCCATACATATGTGTGCCACACTCCTTGCAAGCATGGCGCTTGATGACTGCGGACGGGTCCACAGCTTCCAGTTTGTCACCATTCTCCTCAACCTTCACATGCTCCTTTCCGACCACGGCAATCTGGGAGAACACCGCACCGGAGGGCTTCCAGCACTTGCTGCAGCCACAGACGTGGTTATGGGCCGTCTGGGAAGAAATAGAAACCTTCACCGGGTTGCTTTTACAGAGACAGGATATAGTGCCTCCGGAAAAGCTCGGTGAGCCACGCTTGACGCCACCGTCGACCGCTGGATGAATCTTGATGTGTTGGTAGTTATTGGATGTGGTGTTGCCACCACCAAATATCGAACTTAAAAAACCCACTGTGTGTTCCCCCTTTCCTGGACCGATAGATTAGTGCGCCTCCTCACGGCATCAAAGCCAGTGAACTTGACACATGAACCTGTTGTTTATCGCGAATGGGAAGAAATGCGTATCACATTTCCGCCGTCCTGCGAGAGTAAACCAGCAGCAAGGTTAAATCAATGTCGAATCCCTAGCGCGGGTGCTCCAACACTGCAGATGAACAAGAGGTAAAGATCACAGAATGGCGACATCGTCACCAAACTGCTTGCGGCCTTCCAGCTTGAAAAAGTCGCCAAGTGTGCGGTAGAAGCCGCGCAAAGGAGAAGTATTGCGCCAGCACAACGCGTGTACCCGGTATACAGGCTCCCCCCTGATACTGAGCACCCTGAGTTCATCACGCTCCCTGATCTCGGAGCGAATATAAAGTGCGGGCAGGAAAGCCACCCCCATTTCCATGTAGACCATCTGCCTGATGGCGTCGAGGCTGGTGCCTTCATAATCCCGCAACAGCCTGGCATCGAAACGGCGGCAAAGATCCTCCACCTGCCGATAAAAAAGATGATGCTCCTCGATGGTAAGAATCTCAAGTCCAGCCAGTTCAGAGGCGTTGATGGTCTTGCTGCGACCAAGCGAGTGATCAGCATTCACCACCAGGTAAATGGGCTCACGGAACAGCGGCATTACTGTCAGCGTGTCATCCACTACTGGGAGGGTGGTGAAAATGATGTCGTAATTGCCTGATGCCACTCCCTCTGCCAGCAGACTGGTGACCTCCTCCCTGACATAGAACTTTACTTCGGGAAACTTCTGGTGCATCGCCGGCAGAATCCATGGCAAGGCATAGGGACCAAGGGAGGGACTGACCCCAAGTTTGAAGGTGCCCGTTGGCCCCTTGGTGGCAAAGCTGGCGGCATCTATGATGGCTTCGGCCGCCTGGATGGCCTCGCGGGCGGCGGGAAGCAGCTCCCTGGCCAGTGGTGTCAATACCACTCCCCCCCTGGTGCGCTCAAACAAAACCGCCCCCACCACTTTCTCCAGCAGCTTGAGTTGGGCGCTGAGGGATGGTTGACTGATGCGCAGTTCCCGGGCAGCCTGACGCAGACTGCTGTGACGCGCAGCCACAAGAAAATAGCGCAACTGCTTGAGTGATATGTTCAGCTCTTTCAAGTAATCTACACCTCTGCTGTTATCGTACGTGCCGGAGGGTGTCGACTGTTACTAATTAAAGAAGTAGCTGCCTTCCACCGCCCCTTGCCTGTAACCGTGCGAGATATCGCCAAGTGCTTACATCCACGTGATATTCAGGCGTCTATGGTAATACCAATTATTGGCCATATGATAGCTTTTTCTAATCATGAAAATCACAATTACCTAGAAATATTTATATTACCCTGATGATCAATTGATTGTTTAAGGGGTGGTTTTGACAGGCCACCAAAGCAATGTGACATCGCTTCACGAGGTAATACGACCATGAACAAGTTGATACAGGGAATCTCTGAGTTTCAGCAAAAGGACTTCAAGGAAAACCGCGAACTTTTCAAGTCGCTGGCTACTGGACAGGATCCCGACGTTCTGTTCATCACCTGTTCGGACTCCCGCATCGATCCCAACCTGATCACCCAGACCAAGCCTGGCGAGCTATTCATTTGCCGCAATGCCGGTAACATCGTGCCTCCCCATTCTCCGGTGACCGGTGGCATTACCGCTTCAATCGAGTATGCCGTGGCAGTGCTCGGCATCAAGGACATCGTAATCTGCGGCCATACCGATTGTGGCGCCATGAAAGGTGCCATGTACCCTGAGAAGGTCAAGTCCCTGCACCACGTTTCCAACTGGCTGGGACACTGCTCCGCGGCAGCGGCACGAGTCAAGGCGCGTCACGACGGCAACGCCTCCGACGAGTACATCAATGAATTGATCGAGGAAAATGTGCTGTTGCAGATGCACCACATCCAGACTCACCCGACCGTGGCTGCCAAGCTGGCGACCGGAGAAGTGGAATTACACGGCTGGGTTTACAACATCGGCACCGGTGCAGTGACCTGCTACGACAAGCAGCAAGGTAAGTTCATCCCGGTCGAGGATCGCTACAGCGGCCTTATCCACAAAGCAGCGAAGCAACACGCCCAGGCATCATAATGGTGGCTGCCAACCAGGCCCACGATTCAAACCGCCATGCCCCATGGGTGTAATGGTTTGAATCGGGGCTGAAGCAGCGGCAAAAAAGCAGCCGGCCTCCTCGTCCGGCTGCTTTTTTGTCTTTAATAACCTTACCTTGTTCCTTTCTTACGCGACAAGACGGTCTGTTCCTCTAGCTCTCCTGGCTGAGACCGCTGCGCTGACTACTTCTTCTTAAAGCCGATTTCATCGCCTTCCAGCGTCACCAATATGGTATCTCCGCGCACGAAATCACCGGCAAGCACTTGCTGGGCCAATGGGTTTTCCAGCCACGACTGTATCGCCCTGCGCAATGGCCTTGCCCCATAGACAGGATCAAAGCCGAGATCGGCAATCTTGTCCAGTACCTCGCCATCGACCTGCAACAGGAACTCATGCTCCGCCAGGCGCTGTTCCAGCAACTTGAGCTGGATACCTGCGATTCTTCGCACATGCTCATGACCCAATGGGTGGAACACCACCACTTCATCGATGCGATTGATGAACTCGGGACGGAAATGGCGGGTCACCACCTGCATGACGGCGGACTTGACCCTGTCATAAGCTGACTCAGAGTCACCACTCATCAGTTCCTGAATCCGATCAGAACCCAGATTGGAAGTCATCACCACGACCGTATTTCTGAAATCCACGGTTCTGCCATGACCATCGGTCAGACGGCCATCATCCAGCACCTGCAACAGAATGTTGAACACATCTGGATGAGCCTTTTCCACCTCATCCAACAGCAGCACTGAGTATGGCCTGCGCCTGACTGCCTCGGTCAGGTAACCACCCTCCTCATAGCCCACGTAGCCAGGAGGCGCGCCAATCAGGCGCGCCACTGAATGCTGTTCCATGAACTCAGACATATCTATGCGCACCATGGCCTCCTCGGTATCGAACAGAAACTCTGCCAGGGCCTTGCAAAGTTCGGTCTTGCCTACCCCTGTGGGGCCAAGGAAAAGGAAGGAACCATTGGGCCGACGCGGATCCGACAGGCCTGAACGGGAACGGCGCACCGCATTGGCCACGGCCTCAACCGCCTCATGCTGCCCCACCACCCTGTGATGCAAGGCTTCCTCCATGCGCAGCAATTTCTGCTTTTCCCCCTCAAGCATTTTGGATACCGGGATACCGGTGGCGCGTGCCACCACCTCGGCGATCTCCTCCTCCGTCACCTTGTTGCGGAGCAGCTTCATTTCCTGGGTTTCGGTGCTCGCGCTTTGCTCAAGCTGTCTTTCAAGCGCGGGAATGATGCCATATTGCAACTCGGACATCCGCGCCAAATCCGATGTCCGTCGGGCTGCCTCCAGATCCAGCCTGGCCTTTTCCAGATCACTCTTGACCTTGTGAGAACCCTGCACCGATGCTTTCTCGGCACGCAGTACTTCCTCAAGATCGGCAAGCTCCTTCTCGAGCTTGGTGATATCTTCATTCAACTTGTCGAGACGTTTTCTGGACGCCTCGTCGGTTTCCTTCTTCAAGGCCTCGCGTTCAATCTTGAGTTGTATCAGACGCCTGTCCAGACGATCCATCTCCTCAGGCTTGGAGTCGATCTCCATTCTGATAAGACTGGCTGCCTCGTCGATCAAGTCGATCGCCTTGTCCGGCAACTGACGGTCGGTGATATAACGCTGTGAAAGCTTGGCGGCAGCAATGATGGCCGGGTCGGTGATGGTCACCCCATGATGCACTTCGTAGCGTTCCTTCAGACCACGCAAAATTGCGATGGTATCCTCTTCCGTGGGCTCGTCCACCAACACCTTCTGGAAACGCCGTTCAAGAGCAGCATCCTTCTCTATATATTTGCGATATTCATCAAGCGTGGTGGCACCCACGCAGTGCAACTCTCCCCGGGCCAGCGCAGGCTTCAACATATTTCCCGCATCCATGGCGCCCTCGGCCTTGCCGGCGCCCACCATGGTGTGTATTTCATCAATGAACAGGATCACCGAACCTTCCTGCTTGGAAAGCTCATTGAGCACGGCCTTCAGTCTCTCCTCGAACTCGCCACGGAATTTTGCACCAGCAATCAACGCGCCCATATCCAGGGACAAAATACGCTTATCCTTGAGTCCTTCCGGTACTTCCCCATTGACGATTCGTTGCGCAAGACCATCCACGATGGCAGTCTTGCCCACACCGGGCTCACCAATCAAAACGGGATTGTTCTTGGTACGGCGTTGCAGAACCTGTACTGTACGGCGAATTTCATCATCCCGCCCGATTACAGGATCCAGCTTGCCTTCCGCGGCCTTGGCAGTGACATCCACGGTGTATTTTTCGAGCGCCTGATACTTATCCTCTGCCCCCGGATCATCCACCGTGGCTCCACCACGCAGATTGCGAATGGCATTTTCCATTGCCTGTGGAGACACTGAAAAAGAAGTCAACAACTTGCCAAGCGTGCCCTTGTCCTGCATCGCGGCCAGGAATACGCTTTCACTGGAAATATAATTGTCGGCACTTTTTTGGGAAATCTTATCCGCCACGTTGAGCAGGCGCCCAAGCTCTGGCGATATCATGACCTCTCCTTCAAAATTCGTGACTGCAGGGAGCGCATCCAGAATTTTTTGCAGCTCCTCGCGCAGCTTGCCAATATCGAAGCCGGTTTGCATCAAGAGCGGGCGGATGGAACCGCCTTTCTGTTCCACCAGCACACTGATCAAGTGCACCGGCTCAATGTAATTATGATCACGACCCACTGCCAACGATTGCGCATCGGCAAGGGCTTGCTGCAACTTACTGGTCAAGCGGTCCATTCTCATGGCAATGATTCTCGCAACTAAGGGGTGGATTGACAGCCAAGTGACAGACATGGGCTATCGTCAATACTGCCAATGTTGGGGGGAAGGCGGCTTGATTCAAGTCAAGACTAAAAAATCTGCGGAGGGAACTACTACTGGTCAGTCAACCAAATAACCGAGGCCATGCGGCCGGTACGATAATCGCGCCGAAATGAATAGAAACGTTGCTCATCCTGAAAAGTACAATAACCGCCACCATATATGCCTGACACGCCTGCCACCCTGAGCCTGGCCTGGGCTATCCGATAGAGGTCAGCCTGCCACTTGCCTTTGTTGACCCCTGGCTGAAAGGCTTCCTTCACATCAGCCGCGGAAACGACATGCTGCATGAAAGCCTGTCGCACCTCGTCCCCCACTTCAAAGTGGAAAGGGCCAATGGCGGGTCCCAGCCAGGCCATGATGCGGGAAGGTGATGTCTGAAAGCAGGCCAGGGCATTTTCGATGACACCGGCGGCAAGGCCTCGCCAACCGGCGTGGACCACACCAACCTCGCTGCCATCCGCGGCGGCCAGCAGCACTGGCAGACAGTCCGCTGTCATGATCGCGCAAGCCTGACGCGGGTTCCGGGTATAAATGGCGTCCGCCTCCAGCACCTTCCCAGGATCTGCGTCCCGTGCCAAGACCCTGACCTCAGTGCCATGCACTTGGCTTACCCAGAACAGCTCATTGGTCAAGCCCACTCTTTCCTGCAGCAGCTGACGATTGCTTTTGACGGCCGAGGGGTCATCGTCAACATGATAGGCCAGATTGAAACTACTGAAAGGCGCCGGGCTGCAACCTCCCAGCCGGGTTGTGGCCAGCGCCTGAACCCGGGTCGGCACGGGCCAATCCGGTTGAATCCAGTAGGATTCAGGCACTGTCCTGCTCCAGCATGTCCAGCAATTCCTTGAAGTCCGCCGGCACCGGCGCCTCCCACTCTTCGAACTCATCGCTGTCAGGATGGACCAACCCCAGGCGCCAGGCATGCAGCGCCTGTCTTCGGAATGCCGAAAGACAGGCCGCGAGCTCGTGACTGGCCCCCTTGGGCAGGCGGAGACGACCACCATAGCTCTGATCTCCTATCAGAGGGTAGCCAATATGAGCCATGTGTACCCGGATCTGATGAGTCCGGCCAGTTTCCAGGCGCACACTCACCAAGGTATGACTGCGAAAGCGCTTTTCCACCCGGTAATGCGTGATGGCCTCCTTGCCCTGTCCTTCCCGCACCACCGCCCTCCTGGTGCGATGCACAGGATGTCGTCCCAGGGGCGCCGACACCGTTCCACCAGCGGTGATGACACCCTGGGCCAAGGCAAGGTATTCACGCGACAAGGTCCGCTCCTGCAGTTGTTCCACCAGGCTGCGATGGGCCTGCAAGGTACGCGCCACCACCATCAATCCACTGGTATCCTTATCCAG
>JBJHAY010000111.1:0-10029 GCA_050485205.1 Gammaproteobacteria bacterium | reverse complement strand
GGCCGTAAATATTGAAGGCCGCCGTGTTGTTGATGCCGCCGCCTCCGCCACCGCCGGTCGGCGGGGTGTTGGCTCCGGCATTCACGGGTGGCTGTCCCGTGGCAATCAAACCCGGTGGTTCGCGCCGGGTGGGGGTGATCAAGAGGTCCACTTGCGCAAACACTCTGGTAATGTCCCTGCGGACCCTGTCTACATGCTGGCGGGCCAGGGCATAAACCGCGGCATTGCTCTCCAGCGTCCCCTCGATCAGTCGGCGGATGGGTTCCTGGTACAACTGGGGTGTGGTGGTGATCCAGGGCCGGTGGTAGGCATGGATTTCGGCATTCCAGACATCCGCCACCGGGCCGGCCTCGGGGATGTCCACTGTTTGCACACCGGCGGTAAGGCTGCGGAGCACATCCAGCGCCGTGTCGAAGGCCTCCGCCACTTCCGGGTGGAGATTTTCAGTGAAGCCGGTGCTTGGAACGCCCAAGCGCAGGCTCCCGGTGGCGGCGCCGATGGCGCCTGTGTAGTCAGAGACAGGGATATCCACTGTGGTGGGATCTTCTGCGTCATAACCTGCCAACACTTCCAGCATGATGGCGGTATCCGCTACCGTTTTGCACATGGGGCCGACGTGATCCAGGGTCCAGGCCATGGGAATGACGCCACGATTGCTGACCCGGCCGTAGGTGGGCTTGAGCCCGGCGATACCACAGGAGGAAGCAGGAATGCGCACCGAGCCCCCGGTATCGGTTCCCAGCGCCCCCAGACAGAGGTCGGCCGCGATGGCGGCGCCTGATCCGCCGGACGAGCCACCGGGATTGTGTGCCAGGGACCAGGGGTTGAGCACCGGCCCGAAGTGGGAAACCGAGGAGGTTCCTCCCAGCGCGAACTCGTGCAGGTTGAGTTTTCCTAGCAGCACCGCCCCGGCGTCCTTCAGGCGCCTGACCACTTCCGCGTCTTGATCGGGAATCCGGTTTTCGAATACACCACTGGCGGCAGTGGTGAGCACGCCGGCCGTGTCTATGTTGTCCTTCAGTGCCACGGGTATGCCGTGCAGCGGCCCGCGCCAGCGGCCATCGCGTAATTCGGCTTCCATGGCCCGCGCCGTTTGCAGAGCCTGGTCCCGCATGACCGTGATGTAGGCGTTCAACACGGGATTGTAGCGGTCGATGCGCGCCAGGTAGGCCTCGGTCAATGCAAGCGGGGACAGGCTCCCGTCGCGAATCAGGCCGGAAGCCTGCATCAAGGTCAAGGAGAGGGGGTTCGGCTGCTGGCCGACGGCGGAGACGGGAATGGCGGAAGCGGTGGCGGCAAGCCCCGCGGCCAGGAATTCTCTGCGGGAAAATGCTGTCATTTGTCCTCCCCATGGTATTTCCAGGGCTTGCATCGGCCTTCGGCCAATGGAGGCACTTCCTTGTGCGGCACTATTAACCCGGCACTAAAACGTGCCGGATTGATAATCTGCACTGAAAGGTGTTGGATTATTATGGTGCTGCTCGTGCAGGATATCGTGCTTCCCCCGCGAAAAACAATGAGAACAGGAGACAAGATGATGCTGGTATCCAGATTGATATTCCCCGTGCTGCTTGTCGCGCTGGCCCCGTTTGCGGGTGCGCAACAAGTGCTGCCTCCGCCCTTGCAGGGCGAGGACAGCAATGTCCCCGTTGCCGTGCAGCTCCTGCGCTGGCATATGCTGGACAACAACATCAGTCCCCTGGCCTTTCGGGAAATGGACCAGATTTTCACTACCCGCAGCGTCGCCAGGAGCGGTCCGGTCTGGACGCTGCCGCGCAGCGATCATGCCCTTGATTTCAGCTATGACTGGCAAGGCAACAGCTATCCGGCGCGGGACTTCTTTGAACGCACCTACACCAACGCCTTGCTGGTGATGAAGAATGGCCGCATCGTCAGCGAGACCTATCGCAACAACAGCACTCCCAACTCCCGCTTCATCGGCTGGTCCATGACCAAGTCCATTACTTCCATACTGATCGGTTGCGCACTGGAAGACGGCCTGATCGATTCCCTGGATACACCGATAAGCGACTACCTGCCGGCACTCAATGACGGCGCCTATGCCGGCGTTTCCATTCGCCACGTCATGCAGATGCGCTCCGGCGTTGATTACGAGGAGCGTTATGATTTCGAGAATCCCGGTATTGCCGCCAGCAATCACATTGCCGCGCTGGTGAAAAACAATGCCCGCTTTGCCGATGTGGCCCGCACCCTGCCTCGCGTCCATGCACCCGGCAGCGTCTTCCAGTACAAGACCATCGATACCGCGGTGCTGGGCTGGCTGGTGGAGCAGGTCAGCGGTACCAGCGTTGCCGCCTACACGGCAAGCTGTCTGTGGGAACCGCTGGGCGCGGAAGCGGACGGCTACTACATCATGGACGGGGAACCGGGCGTGGGCCGGGAATTCAGTGGTGCCGGCTTCAATGCCACATTGCGGGACTATGCCCGCCTCGGGCAGATGGTGCTTGATGGCGGGGTCGCCAACGGCAAGCGCATTGTGTCGGCAGAATGGATAAGGCAATCAACCCGGCCATCGGGTCCGGAAACGGGCGAGCGGGGCGGATACGGCCTGCAATGGTGGACCCTGGGTGGTGGCACCTTTGCCGCCATCGGCTTGCAGGGCCAGTACATCTATATCGACCCGGACACTGATACGGTCGTGGTCAAGCTCAGTTATTTCCCCCCTGGTGACAATGGCGCGCTGGACGCCGAGACACGAGCCTTCATGGCGGCGGTATCGAGATGGCTCCGGTAGCGCCCGTTGACAACAGGACGGGTGTGACACATCCATGTGGCGCCTATTGACCCTGTAATCTACAGAGCTTCTGGTTGACATGAATGAATTTTCCATCCGGCGTGACATGGCCTATGCCAATGGCGGCAAGCTCAATGGTCTCCGCATGAGGCTCGTTGAGCTGTTCTTTGATGATGTCTCTCATGGTGCCGTGGTATCCAATGAAGTCTCCGTTTGAGTCAAGTTCATGGATGCCATTCATGACCAGATATCGCATCCTGGTTTCCGGTATTTCGGAATAAATGATCAGTCTATGGAATGACTGCCTTGCCATGCGTGCACTGAGATGCTCTTCCCAACCCTGGTAGTCTATTATTGACCAGTTGGCTACTTTCCAAATTGCCTTTCCCAGCACAATGGGTGCAAGCTCATCCTCCAGCGCTTTGTCTTGATGAAATATCACAGTGAAGCGCTGTTCAGAGCTTTGTTTCCAGCAGGGATGGAGTGCCGCCAGTTTGGCACCTGAGCAACGTGCTTTCGCCATAACCTGGAGATGACGAGGAGTTCTTGTATGTCAGGCGGCTTGGATGGGGGGAAGTGCGGTGGTTGGTTTGTGATATTTTGTCACTGTGTAGGGTATCCATGCCAACGGCAAGGTACTGGCCTTTTGTCACAGGCTGTTATACTGTCGATGCTCAGTGTCCTGTCTCAGGATCTGCTTGTACGACACAAGGATGCGTCGGACCAATAATAAAAATTCAGGAGAAAAACAATGAAATCCGGCACCCTGATCGGCCTTTCGCTTTTATTCTCGCTTGTGCGGCCCCCCTCCCAGGCCCAGAGCGCCCTGTTCCCACCCGGTCGGCTTGCCGATGGCTCCCTGCCGATTGCGGAGCCGCCAAGAGACTGAAGTGCTGAACGAACTAAAATTGAACTAAAACCAAGAGCAACAACACAGGATCCGGCCCCCATGCGATTGATGACCACTTTGACCCTGAGCTCACTGTTTTGCCTGGCATTGTCCGCCTGCGACAATGACTCCGCAGTCCAGACTGCCAGCGCTGGCCCCGCCGCCGTTGATCAGGCCCGCTATGTGAATGCCGCCAGCGAACCCGAAAACTGGTTCAATTACGGCAATACCTGGAAGGAACAGCGCTTCAGCACTCTCGATCAGATCAATGATGGCAACGTGGATCGCCTGGGCCTGGCCTGGTTTGCCGAACTTGGCACTTTGCGTGGCGTGGTGGCCACACCCCTGGTTATCGATGGCGTGCTGTACAACATTTCTGCCTGGAGCGTCACCACTGCCTACAAGGCAGATAGCGGCGAAGTGCTGTGGACCTATGATCCGAAGGTGCCGCCTGAATTTGCCAGGATTACCTGCTGCGGGGTAGTCAGCCGGGGGCTGGCGGCCTGGAACGGCAAGATCATCGTGGCCACCCTGGATGGCCGGTTGGTGGCGCTGGATGCCGCCACCGGCACGCCGGTGTGGGAAACCAATACCCTGATCGAAGGCCAGCCCCTTTCCATCACTGGCGCGCCGCGCATGGCCAATGGCCTGGTGGTGATAGGCAACAGCGGCGGCGATGTTGGTTCACGGGGCTACATGAGCGCCTATGACGCCGAAACCGGAGAGAAAGTGTGGCGCTTCTTCATCGTGCCGGGTGAGCCGGGAGTGCCGGATGGCGAGGCATCCGATTCGGTGATGGCAATGGCGGCCGAGACCTGGACCGGCGAATGGTGGACCATGGGCGGCGGCGGCAACAACTGGGACACCATCGTCTATGATCCGGATCTTGATCTGGTGTACTTCGCCACCGGCAACGGCTCGCCCCATCACATGAAATTCCGCAGCCCCGAAGGCGGCGACAATCTCTTCCTCTGTTCCATCGTGGCAGTGGATGCCGGCACTGGCGAATACCGCTGGCACTATCAGGAAGTGCCGTCCGAGCAGTGGGATTACGACTGCACCAACCCCCTGATGCTGGCGGAATTGACCCTTGACGGGGAAGAGCGCCAGGTGATCATGCACGCTCCCAAGCATGCCTTCTTCTATGTGCTGGACCGCGCCACCGGCGAACTGCTCAGCGCCGAACATTATGTGGAAAACACCAACTGGGCCTCTCACGTGGATATGGCCACTGGCCGCCCGGTGCTCAATCCAGTGGCTTTCCCCAGCAGCGAGCCGGTCCTGCTGAGCCCTGGTTTCGGCGGTGGTCACAACTGGAATCCCATGGCCTACAGTCCGCTGACCGGTCTGGTCTACATCCCGGCCCATGAGACCTATCAGGTCTATGCGGTGGCCGAGGATGATGAATTTGACTTCGTGCTGGGCCGCTCCACCTGGGCGGGCGGGCGTTCCTACCCGGAGCTGCGCCGCGAGTTGAACCAACAGGTGCAGGATCTGGAGAAGGGTTATCTGCTGGCCTGGGACCCGGTACGACAAGAGGAAGCCTGGCGAGTGCCCCATCCCCATGCCGGCAGTGGCGGCACCCTGGCGACGGCCGGCAACCTGGTGGTGCAGAGCACCATTCGCAAGACCCTCTCCATCTATACCGCCGATAGCGGTGATTTGTTATGGGAAATGCCGATCCAGAGTGTGGCGCCGGGTGGCCCCATCACCTACATGGTGGATGGCAGGCAATATCTTGCCATCAACGCCGGCTGGAACAGTGCACTGGTGCATGGCTTGAATGACGATGGCCCCTTCACCTGGGCGCCGGCCCGACTGCTGGTGTTCGCGCTGGATGCCAGCGGGGTGGAATTGCCGCCGGCACCAGAGCCCGGCGAGTTGTTCGCGCCACCCACCACTGAAATCGATCCCCAGCAGGCGGATCGCGGCGAACGCCTGTTTGCCGCGCATTGCCAACTGTGTCACGGCGTCAATGCCATTGGTGGCCAGAAGGATTTGCGTTTCATGTCACCTGACGCCCACAGCGATTATCTCGCCATCGTCATCAACGGCAGCCGCGCCGACCGGGGCATGCCGCGCCAGGATGACATTACCGAAGCCGAGGCCGAGGACATCCATGCCTGGCTGATCAAGCGGGCGCAGGAAGACTGGCATCCTGGTTTCATGCAGTAGTCAAACCGCTGGGTGCCAGGCCCTACTTGCAAGCCTGGCACCGTCCCCCGCAGGCCTGGCCATCCCGGATGCGTCATTATGCCGCATTGTCTGACCCCTTGCTTGCCCTTACGCTTGCCCACATCCTGGTCGCTTTGACAAACGCGACCGCAAGTGCAGTGCAAGCAGCAGGAGCAGATGTATGCAATCGAGTGGCAAGACAAGAGCCGTCGTGGTGTCCACGGCTGGCACCGCGGTCTTGATGCTGGCGGCTGTTTACGCCATGGCCCATACCCGGCTCGAAACCCCGGCCATGATGGAAGGGGTGCGGGCCATGAACAATGTGGTGATTGGTCATGGCTGTGGCGCCAAGGGGGTGATCGGCACTTCCGTGGTGTTTCCCGATGGCACTGACTCCACCATTACCATCAACGGCGTGCCCTATGATGGTCCCCTGAGCGACTTCGTCACCAACTGGGGGCCGAACATTCAGCCGGTGCAGTCCAAGGCGCTGTTCGATCACGGCGGCGTCAAAACCAATCCCCTGGGTAATCGTGTGGGCTTCTGGGCGGGTGGCGGCGAGCCGCTTGATCCGGCCATGCTGGGGCTGGTGCCGTTTCGGGTCAATGCCACCAACCTGGCGCCGCAGTCATGCGCCAGCAGTGTCAGGTTCTGGGTGTCCATCGTTGATGTCTGTGAGATCACCGGCGTCGATGAGCTGCAATATGGCGGTCATGATGGTGGCTCGGTGGGGCTGTGGACCCATCATGATCTGGGCACGCCCTATGACGCCGCGACCAGTGGTGGCCCCGCTTCCCTGGTGATCAACCGCAATACCGCCAGCAATCCCCTGCCAGCTTCCTGTGGCGCCGGTTTCGAGGTGCAGGTAAAGCCTTCTGCCACCCAGATTGAACGCGACATGCCGATTTTTTACCAGGGGATACAAATCTGGCCAGAACCTTGAGCAACAATTTATCGGCCGTCTGATGGGCCGCTGCTTTCATCACTGAAAGAATATCTGGAGATAACCTTGATGCATTGCAACCTAAGAAAATTGGCACTGGCATTGATGGCCGGCGCCGTCACCATCCTGCCATCCCTGGTCGCTGCCCATGGCGTCAGCGCGGTACTTGATCCAGTGGGAGACCGGCCATCCTTCACCGCCCTGGCCAGGGTCACGTGCTTCGATGACGGCAATGGTCCCGCCGCCTACCTGGTGGCCAGGATTCGCGATACTTCCCCACCGGTTGAAGGTCTGTACATCAGCCTGCACATGCTCAAGGGCAGCAGGGCCATCAGTGTTACCGATACCATCTCGGGGGATGCCGACTACAGTCCCTTCGTGTCACTGGAAGGCGGCAGCGGTGTCTATCAGGTGATGTTGACCAAGACCCGCGAGGGCGCCAGGGCATTCGACGTGGAATACCATTGCATGGCGCTTGGGAATATACATACCGGCACCGATGTGATCGTCGATCAGTATCAATAGCAGCTTGTGTTGGAAGCGGAATATTGAATGAAAGATATATTTTCCATGGCGCGTGGAGCGCTGATCATGGCCATGTTGCTGGGGGGCGGCCTGGTATCGGCGCAAGCGCCGCTTGGGCAGTCGGCGCCGGCTTGTGAACTGAGCTTGCTCGACAGCAGCAGGGCACCAGCATGGGACAGCTATCTGGGCCAGGTGCTCTATGTGGATTTCTGGGCCTCCTGGTGTGGTCCATGTCTGCAATCCTTTCCCTTCATGGACGAGCTTCAATCACGGCATGGTACCGCCGGCTTGCGGGTGGTGGCGGTGAATCTGGATGAAAGACCAGAGGATGCCAGGCTGTTCCTTGAGGACATGGCGGTGAGTTTCCAGGTGGTGGAAGATGCCAGCGAGACCAAGCAATGCGCCAGGGATTTTGGCGTCGCCGCCATGCCATCCAGCTACCTGATCGACCGCAAGGGCGTGGTCCGCCATGTTCACCGGGGTTTTCGTCCTGGGGACACCGCCACAGTGCGGGCATTGGTGGAGTTCCTGCTGCAGGAAAGTGGGGAGTGATGCCAATATGAGCCGTGCCCTGAGCAGATTGACAGTTATGACCGCCGCCTTGTTCGCGTGTTTCCAGCTCACTGGCTGTGCCAGCGTGGAACCCTGGGAGAGGGGTGTGTTGGCGAGGCCGGAAATGGCGCTGGATGCCAACAGCGGACAGCATCGCCTGCGTTCCCATGCCTACAGCAGCCGGGAATCGGCGGCCGCGACCAATGCCGCTGGCGGTGGTGGTGGTTGTGGCTGTTACTGAAAAGGCACGTCTGCCACATGCCACCCTGCAAGCCCTGACCTCGGCAGCGTTGTTATTGCCTGGACTGCTGGCAACGCCCGCGCAGGGAGCGGCGGCGGACGATGCCCTGGATTTCCACCACAGTCACTACCAGGAGGGCCGCCGCAAGCTGATCACAGTGGAAAGTGATCTCAAGCCGCTCACCGTGGAGAGTGTGCATGCCACCGGCAGCTTGAGTTTTCGTGATCGTCTGCGGGTGTCCTACAGTTTGGACCAGGATACCTGGTCCGGTGCCACCCCGGTCACCACCGCGCCACTGGTGGCCGATGGCAATCGCCCGATCCTGCGCAATACGCCCCAGGGGGTGGTCGTCGCCGGCGCCTCACCCTATGTCAATACCCAGATCAGATTGGACCGTGATCTCAGGCCCTTGCGCGCGGCGGGCAATGGCATGATCAGCGACACCCGTTCCGTGTTGGTAATGTCCTCGGCCTCGCCGGAAACCCGCAATGAAGCCAGGCTCAATCTTGCCTATGAATGGGATGAAGCCACCTTCCATGCCGGCAGTGGGGTGTCGGACGAACCGGATTACCGCTCCTGGCATGGCAACCTTGGCGGCGCGCTGGATTTCAATCAAAAGCTCACGACGCTGAAATTCGGCCTCGGTTATACCAGCAGCGAGACCTCGGCGATCCTTGACGATGACCTCTTGCCCTATCTCACCCGCTCCGCCTACCAGGCGCAGCTGGAGCGGCGCGGTGGCTCGGAGATATTGCATGGCCGGCGTCGGGACTGGACTGGCAACCTGGGGCTGACGCAAATCCTCGACCGTGTTTCCCTGCTGGATATCAACCTGGGATTGACCGATGCCAGTGGCTTCATGGCCAACCCTTACAAGGCCATGACCATTGTGTTTGTGGACCCTGCCGCCAGCAATGCCGGTGCAGAAGTCGTGAATGGAGACGTCCGGGCCTTTCTGGAACAACGGCCCGAGCAGCGTCGCCAGCTTGCCCTGGCGGGCAAGTATGTCCGCCATCTTGAGACATGGAATGCCGCGCTGCACGCCAGCTACCAGTTTTCCAGCGATGACTGGGGCATCCAGGCCCACAGCCTGGGCTTGGAATGGGTGCAGCCCTTGACTGCTGGTTGGACCGTGACGCCAGGCCTGCGCTACTACACCCAGGGCAAGGCCGACTTCTATCATTCCTGGCTGATTTCTGAACAATCGTACCGAAGCGTGGCGCGCGCCCAGGATGGCCGGGAAATCTGGTTCAGCAGTGCTTTGCCGGGACAGGAGTTTTTCCGGGATGGCGCCGGCAACTTTCAGGATATTGAGGGCAATCCGCTCAGCCTGGACAACCTGGGCCTGAGCCCGCGCTTTGCCATGTTCGACCCCGGCCGTCTGCCGGATGCCTTTTCCAGTGATCATCGGCTTGCCGGCTTCGGCTCCCTCAGTGCCTCCTTGATTGTGAAAAAGCAATTTGCCAACGGCGTCGCCGTGGAAGCAGGCCTGGAACATTACCGCAGGGCCAGTGGACTCAAGGCTGGAAGTGATCCCGCCAGTGCTTATGGCGATTTCCACTACACCATGGCCAACATCGGTTTTACCCTGAACCTGGGGGCGCCCGTGTTCAATGCCGTGCCGGTCGGGATGGCAACTCATCAGGATCATGGTCATCACGGCCATGACCAGGGCGGTGGCCATGGGGGACACCTTATGCCCGCCGGACTGATGTTCGGCCACACCCTGGACCGCGCCAATACCGCCATGGTGGGTTATCGATCCATGGGCATGCGCCAGTCCGGTCGCATGTTGGGGCCGGACGGCAAGGTCGCCGACGCGGAAATTGTTGCCCGTGGCTGTGATGCCAGTATCTCTTGCCGTTTCGTTCCAGAAACCATGAGCATGCACATGCACATGCTGGATTTGATGTACGCTCCCAATGACTGGCTGACGCTGATGCTGAGGC
>JBJHAY010000110.1:0-10082 GCA_050485205.1 Gammaproteobacteria bacterium | reverse complement strand
GTGTACATTGGCACCGGCATGTTCTGCCCACTTGCGAATTTCTTCCTTGCGGCCAATATCCTTCATGGTGACACGCTGATCTTCATCGATGAAAAAGATGCTGAGCCTGGCCGCTTCGATGAGTTCCTTGATCTGGTTCTCGCCCAGGTTATTGAACAGGCCGCTTTTCTCGTTCAGACGGTGGGCTTCGTCCACGATCAGCGCGTCGAAGGTATTGTTGTCTGTGTTCACGAATGAACCCGAGCCGCGAAACAGGTTGGAAATTCTTGTCTTGGTCATGGAGCCTTTCAGTTTGGCTTCATAGACTGATCTGGGCGCAGCGTTTTTTGAAACATACTGCGCCACTTTTTCCCGATTGGTCATTTCCACCAGCAGGTTGATGGCCACCACTGACTTCCCGGTACCGGGGCCACCCTCGACAATCAGCACCTGTTTCTGTTTTTCACTTTTATAAAGCAGGTCCAGCGCGGTCTCATAGACAAGCTTCTGCTCATCAATCATCAGGAATTCCTGATTACCCTGCAGCATGGACACCAATGAGTCAGCGAGATTACGGGACGGCCTCATTTTGCCATGCTCGATTCTGTACATGACGTTATTGCGGTCGCCATGACGGACGAACTGTTTGATGAAGGCCTGCAACTTCATTGCGTCAGAGGAAATGAACACTGGCGCCCGGCTGATATGCTCGGCGTAGAAAGGGTCGTTTACCGCAAAGCCTGAATCCATGTTGTGCAGATAGGCGCAGGGGGCCAGCCGGATATTGTCGTGCCTGACGGTTTCGTTGTAATCCTCGATAAGCGCTGCATAGGACCATGCCTGGTAGGACGGGTGTGCGGTTTCCCTGAGACCGCCTCCCAGGAAGGTGGTAACGATGCCATCCTTGGTAGTGGTGTCAGCCCTGGTCCATTGTTTCAGCTCGATAATGACGGCCGTATCCCGCCTGCTTTCATCCTGTCCACTGAGAATGAAATCTATACGCTTGCTGGTCAGCGGGATGGAATATTCGATGGAGACGCCGGCATCTCCGGGGATGGACTTATCTGACAGCAAGGTCGACATATACTGGAGGGAGTTACGCCAGGAACTGATTTCACTATCACCAGCACCATGGAACAGCCGCCTTTTCATCTCGGTGAGTATCTTCTGGTGAATGATGTTCTGCTGCACATCACTGACAAACGTCTGTTTGCTGGCGCTGTAGACAATCATTCTTCAGGCGCCCTCTTCTGCTTCCAACACACCGTATACTTCTCCGCACTTCCCAGCACCAGGTCTGCGGGATATCTCTGCTCGCTGATATCATAGAGGCTTTTCATAGGGCTCCAGCGTTAGCGCCTGTGGCACATCAACCTGATAGCAGTGGATGCGCGCACTTTTCTCAATAAACACAAATATCCGGCATCTTTTTCTCTTGATGCGGCAATTTTTCCCCTATCTCTAGCCAATTACCAGGGAATTCCACCACCACAATAATGCTTTTTCATGGCAAATCCATCCAGCCCCCATCCGCATCCTTACCCATGTAGCGAACACCACACAACAATTCTCAACAAATATGCGCACCAGGCACGGCCAAGTAAATTGAATACAGTGACTGGCTGGCTGACATGAACAACCTGTTACGCTTGGTGCCCCCAAAACAGAGGTTGGCGCAAATTTCCGGCAACCGGATCATGCCAATGGGCTCACCGTCTGGCGCGACCACCATGACCCCTGGATTGGCACCTGCCCAGACATTGCCCAGTGCATCGCAGCGGATGCCATCCGGCGCGGAACGGCCTCCGTCTGGCAAGGTGATCTGGGAAAAGGTGCGGCCATTGCGCAAACGGGTGCCGTCAACATCCCATACCTTGGTTTGACCGGAGTCGACAATATACAACCTTGAATAATCCGGCGAGAAACACAGGCCATTGGGCTGTCCCACTTCGTCGGTGACCAGCTCAATGCCGCCACTCTGGCCATCAACCCGGTAGACCGCTTCTTTCGTTTCAGACTCGGCGGGATTGCCTTCGTACAGCGCGCGTATGCCAAACGATGGATCGGTGAACCAGATACTGCCATCAGGATGCACCACCAGGTCATTCGGTGAGTTGAGCCTTTTGCCGTTGTACTGATCGGCGATGACGGTGACATTGCCATCCGGCTCATAACGCACCACACGGCGGCCTCCATGTTCCGCCGACAACTGCCGGCCCTGGAAATCAAAAGTATTGCCATTGCTGTTGCCTGATGGCTGCCTGAATCTGGTGACGCGACCATCGTCCTCTATCCAGCGCAACTGCGTGTTGTTGGGGATATCGCTCCAGACCAGGTAGCGGCCCACTCCATTCCAGGCAGGGCCTTCGGCCCATAGTGTGCCTGTATACAAACGCTGCAGCGGCGCATTGAACTGGATGCATTGACGGAAACGCGGGTCCAGCGTAATGACGTCTGGATCGGGATAGCGAACAGGATTCTGTCCGCTCCAGTCCCGTTCCGAGGCGGTAGATGAAATTACCTCGCCTGCGCCTTGTGATTTGACAGAATTGGCGAAGAGTGACGAGACTGCCGCGCCAGCCATGGTGATTACCAGGTTTCTGCGTTTGGAATTCACAGAAGAAACATTCTGGCTATCTTGCTCAGTATTGTGTGAAGCCCAACAATGAGAATTCTGCCTGCAATAATTTTTCATGGCACCAAACATCTCCCATCACCTTTTTGAAATCCATGTTTACTACTTCTATGCAGCGCTTATTCTGAATCTTCCATCAATATAATGACAGCACTTTTCACATTGTAGTTATGCGTCAGTCAGATTTATACCAAAGAGGAACACGCAAGTGTCTGAAGCTGACATCCGTACCACAATTTTGCTCACACAATCAGACAACCGCCCGCTGCAATCGTTGTGCCCTTTCGAGCATGACTTCTTTCAGCGCATCCGGCGCCTGTATCGTGAAATCAAAGGGCAGTTGCGCCAGCCAGCGTGAAAACCAGTCAAAGCTGTCGGTATGGGTGTGCATCAGCAAGCCATCATTGTGAGGCTCGAACATGTCCACCGAGAATGGATGAAAGCCCATGACCTCGGCCACCATCGTCATGTCGGCATGCAGCAGAACAGTCACTTTGTGGGTTCGCGTCAGGGCCTCCAGACTTTGATTCAAATGTTCCGCCGCATCGAAGCGAGACGGACGTTTGAAGGGAATATCCAGCAACTTCACCTCACTGATGCGCTCCAGGCGGAAAGAACGCAAATCCTGCCGTAAATGGCAGTAACCACTCATATACCAACGGGCAAACCGGAAAACCAGCCCATAGGGATCAACCTCCCGCCCAATCACTTCCCCTTCTGGCGAGTGATAGCACAAGCTCACTCGTTGCTGCGTCTGCGCGGCTTTGGTCAACAGCAATAGTGCCCGTTCATCAAAGACAGCCTGCGTCTTCGGCAATACCAGGCGGGTAGTATCACCTATGGCACGAACCCGTTGCTTGAGTTTGGACGGCATCACGCGCTCCAGCTTGGCTTGCACACTGGCAATGGCAGGCGCGGCCTGACCCAGCCCCAGCTGACTGGCTGCCAGCAGGCCCAGTGAGATTGCCAGGGTTTCTTCGTCGGTGAACATCATGGGCGGCAGTTTGAAGCCCGCCACCAGCATGTATCCCCCAAAACGCCCCTGTTCAGTGGTCACCGGAATGCCAAGGTCTTCGAGCACGGTGATGTAACGGCGTATTGTGCGTCTATCGACGCCCAGCTTTTGTGCCAGTTCGGCACCATTCATGTGGCCATGGGCCTGCAACAACTCCAGCAGTGCCAATACCCGCGTTGTTGGACCTGACACCTGATGCTCCTATTCCGCTAGACAATTTCAGAAGTGAAATTCAATCATCCATAGGAAATAGGACATATTCCACCCTGTTTAACCCGTATTGTAGCGCCCAGGATCAGAAAGTCGATTTTGAGGAGCCCTAACCGACTAAGTGGCGAATGACAACACAGTGCATCAACTGTCGTGGATTTCCAACAACCGGGCTCCGGCGCCTTGACCAGCCAATTCATCCAAGGGATTTCGCAGTGGGCATTGTTCCAAGGATAAACAACCACAACCAATACTCTCAGCGATCAGGCAGTGCCAGCAAGGTGTTAGCGATTTCCTTGAGTGGAATACCCACGCGTTGTGCCAACTGAGAATTCAAGCCCAAATTTTGAAGGTTTTCTTAACATGAAAAGGAGTCACAAATGCAGGAACAATCCATCATCTCGGTAAAACAACTAAGCAAGGTTTACCCTTCTGGCTTCAAGGCCCTAAACCAGGTCAATCTGGAGATCAAACGCGGGGAAATTTTTGCGCTGCTGGGCCCCAATGGCGCGGGCAAAACCACTCTGATCAGCATTCTGTGCGGTCTGGTGAATCCTGGCAATGGTGAGCTACGTGTGGCAGGGCTGGATGTGCTGCGAGATTATCGCAAAGTCAGAAAGATGATAGGCCTGGTGCCTCAAGAGCTCTCGGTGGCCATGTTCGAGTCTGTATGGGACACGGTAGCCCTCAGCCGTGGACTGTTCGGCTGTGCACGAGATGCTGCCTATCTGGAACAGCTGTTGCGAAACCTATCTTTGTGGGACAAGAAGGACAGCAAGGTCATGGCGCTATCCGGAGGCATGAAGCGACGCGTCCTGATAGCCAAGGCCCTTTCACATCGGCCCGATATTTTGTTTCTTGACGAGCCCACAGCCGGAGTGGATGTGGAGTTGCGCAGGGACATGTGGCAGATGATCCGTAACCTGCGTGATCAGGGTGTAACCATTATTCTGACCACCCACTACATTGAAGAAGCAGAAGAAATGGCAGAGCGTATCGGGGTCATCAACAGGGGAGAAATCATCCTGGTTGAGGAAAAAGACAGCCTGATGCAGAAGCTGGGCAAGCGCGAGCTGAAGCTGATGCTGGCAGAGCCCCTGCCTGCATTGCCGGACAAACTGCAAATCCCCGGCCTGAGCCTCGACAACGAAGGAACCCATTTGGTGTATCTCTATGACACCCAAACTGACTTCGGTGAGATCGGTCGGCTGATACGCACGCTATACGATCAGGGTATCGATTTTCGTGATCTGGAAACCACCAAAAGCACCCTCGAAGAGATATTTGTTGGCCTGGTCACTGAGAAAAATATGACTCAACGAGACAACCATGAAAGGGTAAGCGCATGAACCACCACGCCGTTAAAGCCATTTATCACTTTGAATTGATGCGCACCTTGCGCACACTGATGCAGAGTATTGCCTCACCAGTACTTTCCACCTCACTGTATTTCATCGTATTCGGATCGGCCATTGGCTCGCGCATGATGGAAATAGACAATGTCAGCTATGCCGCTTTCATCGTGCCAGGCCTGATACTGCTGACAGTGCTGGTGGAAAGCATCAACAATGCCTCTTTTGGTATCTACATGCCCAAGTTCACTGGCACGATCTATGAAGTGTTGACTGCACCAGTATCCCCCATGGAAATAGTGCTGGGTTATGTGGGCGCGGCCGCCACCAAGTCAGTGGTTCTTGGACTGATCATTCTGCTGACAGCGAGGCTTTTTGTCGATTTCACCATCACCCATCCGTTCTGGATGATTGCCTTCCTGGTGCTGATATCCGTTACCTTCTGCCTCTTTGGTTTCATCCTGGGCATCTGGGCAGACAGCTTCGAGCGGCTACAAGTTGTGCCCATGATGATCGTGATGCCGCTGACTTTCCTTGGTGGCAGTTTTTACTCCATCACAATGCTGCCGCCTCTGTGGCAGACCATTACCCTGTTCAATCCCATTGTCTACCTTGTCAATGGTTTTCGCTGGAGCTTTTATGGCACCTCGGATGTGAACGCCGCCATCAGCCTGACCATGGTATTGCTGTTCATGGTCGTGTGCCTGATCATAATCGCTCGGATGTTCCAGACCGGATACAAGATCAAAGTCTAGGAAAGCATTAGGACTGATTCTACCCTAGTTGATTCTTACACTTGTTCCGCATGCAACTGTAGATGTTGCACATACAACCCATAATATAAGGAAACCGCCATGTCATCACTCACTCTCTACACCAACCCTTGGTCCAGAGGCCGCATTATTCGCTGGATGCTGGAAGAACTGGGCATCTCTTATGACGTGAAAGTTCTCGAATTTGATGGCAACATCAAGTCACCGGAGTATCTTGCCATCAATCCTATGGGCAAGGTGCCTGCCATCAAACATGGCGATACTGTAGTGACAGAAGTTGCGGCCATCTGCGCCTATCTTGCTGATGCCTTTCCTCAAAACAATTTGGCACCGCCGGTCAACAGCCCGGAGCGAGGCCCCTATTACCGCTGGCTGTTCTTTGCGGCAGGCCCTCTGGAAATGGCCATGAGCGCCAAGGCGTTTGAATGGAAGATCGACAAGGAGACTGCCAAAGCCATAGGTTGTGGCATGATAGAAGACACCATCGACACCCTTGAACAAGCCGTTTCAAAAGGCCCTTATATTTGTGGTGATCAGTTCACGGCGGCCGATGTTGTTGTCAGCAGTTATATCGGCTGGGAAATAATGCAGAAAGTGCTGGAACCCCGTCCAGCCTTTACCGCCTATGTGAAAAGAACGGAGGACAGGCCCGCAGCAAAACGCGCCAATGAATTGGATGATGCCTTGGTGAAACAGTGATCCAAACTGGCGCCTGAGCATGCTTCCCTCACGATGATCAATTGTCGTGAGGGAAGTCCCGTTACCCTGGAAGACTAAACGGAATCTCTATTCAAGCGGCTCGCTCAATTACATGTGCAGCGGCTTCTGAAGCCGAATCTGTCGCGAACACAGAAAGGTCGCGACGGGAAGCTTCATATCGCAGCTCTTCAACGAAGTCGGCAAAAACTTCATTTCCATCTTCCCGGGTGGGCGCCCTGAGTACCAATTCACAGACATCTGGTGAGAAAAGTCGATTTTCATCCCTGAGCCTATCAAGCTGCCAGAGCTTACTTTGCGCTCTGATTAATGCCTGTGGAATACCTCTTTCCCCATTAACAGCATCAAACTGAGCTGCATAGCTGTCGGAAATAAAGCCAAATTTCATTGGCAGGCCATAGCCCCGGATCGTGACACTCTTCTCAAAGAACTCTGCCAGTTCTCTTCGTTCGCCTTTTACCGCATCAAATATTTTCGTACGCCAATCTTCCGGTGAAGACTTCTCAGGTTTTGCGGGCTCTTCCAAATTTTCCAACGACATAGCCAAGCCTAAGGACGAGGAGAATTTCGATGCATTTAAAAGTGCATCCTCGATATTTTTGGCTAACGATGATTTAAACTCACCTAGATAAAACCCTTCCAGTGGAGGCGACCAAATTGCAGTCAACGAGTGGCTGGAATAAAACTTCTCCGCGCGATTGATGCACAGCGACAATGCATCCGCGATTCTAGAGCCCATCTCCAATCCATACATTTTTTTCAATTTTGATGACGAAACCAATCTGGCAGCAATCAAGGCCTGATCATCACCCTTCACAATAACACTCATGGTGATTCGTTCGCCTGACATCGGAATCGGCTCAATCTGGAGACTTCTCCATGAGAAAGAATAGTCGGGTACAGAAGGAAACATTGACCTCATGATTTTTTCTCTTCCCAGTCAACTGGCTCAGCACGACTATCCAGCATCATATCCAATTGCTTGATCTTAAGGCTGCGTGTCAGTATTTCAGGCATGTGCTCAATTCGCTGTCTTAGAAACTTAATATACTTTTCAATATGACTATCAATATTACTCATGGCAACTTCTGGTTGAAGCACGAATTTCCTCACGTCACTCCAATGAATCTCCTTGAACCTTTCAACTACATTTAGCGCCTTACGTCTCAACCTGTGTAAATCCAGTTCATCTTTTCCTTCACGCAGTACCTGAAGGATCTGAGAATCGCAAACTTCGTTGACGCCAGCGCTGTTAGGCAATGCTTCGTCGTGATCTATCAACCAGAAGACTCCATCGCTGGCACGCAGTAAATTCTTTGGCAGCCTGTCTTCGTTAAAAATCCACTGATCGAACACACCACAGGCAACGGCTTCATCCCAGGATCTTATTTCATCATGGATCTGGTCATCGGCAATTCTAAATGCAGGGAAGTAATCCCTCTCCAGCCCAAAACCATAATTGTAAATATTTCCCGACACCTGCCCAGGAACATAAGCTGGGTCTACATATACATAGAATGCCTGCGCGATCGGCAACGCAACCATACGCGCCAATACAGCACACAGCGCCTCCCTTGCAATATCCTCTATCTTCAATAGCTTAAGATAGACTAATCGCTGCGCCCCAAACGCATCGAAAATTGGCGCTCTAAACGTGGTGCCTTTTCGAGTGGATATAGGCTCCACCGGCGGAATCGCCGTTGCAGGCTGAACACGAAAATCATTGATTGTCATACCGGCCTGGCCTCATTGTGAGACACCCGCAGCTCCCACAGCGATGACGTATTTATAGCACTGATTTTAGAGATTGGTTCAGGGCTGTCAAAGCATAAGCCTGTTGAATATCTGTGGAAAAGCTGTGCATATTTTTATCTAATATATTCAATTGGTTACCGAAAAACCATCCAACAATCCCTCTTCAATGTGACAGCTTTTCAGTAGATGGTAGGAAATTAGCTTGAATCTATTTCACTTCTTCTGCTTCCGATACGCCGTATACTTCTCCGCCCTCCCCCTCACCTGCTCCGCCGGATATTTCTGCTCATTCACCTCCATCTTCCGGTCCACCGCCTCCAGAATATCGATATCCAGCTTATCCGCCAGCCGCACCAGGTAAACCTGCACATCGGCGATTTCCTGGGCCACCTGTTCTCTGACTTCGGGGGAGAGGTCGCTGGATTGCGCTTCCGTCAGCCACTGGAAATGCTCCAGCAGTTCGCCGGCTTCAGCCATCAGGGCCATGGAGAGATTCTTGGGGGAGTGGAACTGGTCCCAGTCGCGTGCTTCGGCAAAGTCGCGCAGGCGCTGCTTGATGTCATTCAGGTCTTTCATAGGCGGTCGGTGTCCGTGCCTGCAAGAGGTTCCCTAAAGATAAACTATTTCCCTGACTGTCACAGCTTTCTCACCAGCATCTTCCTGCCCTTGATTTTCCCCTGCCCGAGAATTTTAAGGGCCAGCCTGGCCGCATCCCTGGCCACCGCCACATAGGACACATAATCGAAGATGTCGATCTTGCCGATCTGGCTGCCTGCCAGTTCCTTGCTGCCAGTCAGCGCCCCCAGGATGTCGCCGGGACGCAGCTTGTTCTTGCGGCCGCTGTTGATGCAGAGCGTGACCATGGCCGGTGCCGGCAAACTGTTCGCCTGCGCATCCGCGCTGGGCAGCTCCTTGAACACCAGCTTCTGCCCCAGATAGTTTTCGATGGCATTGACCTTGGCCACTTCCGAGGCATGGAACAGACTCAGGGCCAGGCCTTCATTGCCCGCACGCCCGGTGCGGCCGATGCGGTGCACATAGACTTCCGGATCAGGCGGCAACTCGTAATTGATGACGGCACCCAGTTCCTTGATATCCAGGCCCCGCGCCGCCACATCGGTGGCAATCAACACGCTGATGCTGCGGTTGGCAAATTGCACCAGCACCTGGTCACGGTCCTTCTGTTCCAGATCCCCATGTAGGGCCAGGGCCTGCAAGCCCTGTCGGCAAAGGTCGTCGGCCAATTCCTGGCATTGCTGCTTGCGGCCACAGAACACCACGCAGGACTCCGGCTGTTGCTCCCGCAACAAAGCCGTCAGAGCGCTGGCCTTGTCACCCTTCGGCACCTCATAGAACCACTGCCGGATCACGCTCTCGTGATGCAGGCTTTCCACTTCGATCGCGACCGGCTCGCGCTGCACGCTGCTGCTGATGCCTGCAATCTCCTGGGGAAAGGTGGCGGAAAACAGCAAGGTCTGCCGCTGTTGCGGGGTGTAGCCGATGATGGCCAGCATGTCATCCTGAAAGCCCATGTCCAGCATGCGGTCGGCCTCGTCCAGCACCAGGATCCTGACCTTACCCAGATCCAGGCGGCCTTTCTGGCACAGTTTGAGGATGCGGCCGGGCGTGCCCACCACGATGTGGGG
>JBJHAY010000109.1:0-10110 GCA_050485205.1 Gammaproteobacteria bacterium | reverse complement strand
GTTAAAATCAACAGCAGGCTTCGTGACAGGGTCATGATGATCGCGGGGCTCGTCAGGGTTGTGTTGTCGCCCATTTTTCCAGACCGTAGACCAGAAAGAAAGCCACCAGCGCCAACAGCAGGCACGGCAGGACCATGGCTTCCTGGCCAGTGGCCGCCAGGTAGTCGCCAGGCCACAGGTTTTCATGCCGTACCGGCACCTCCAGGCCACGGGAGTCGAGCCTGAAGGCCACTGCCCGCTTCCAGGGCCACAGGCTCACCAGAGACCCTGCCAACACCCCCAGCAGGAAGCTGAGAGTATTGTCGCGATGCTGTTTGAACAACCAGGACAGCAGGTGCGAAAACGACAGCAAGCCCAGCACGCAACCACTGGCAAATACCAGAATCGTGGTCACTTCGAAACTGCGCAGGGCATCCAGCACCTGGGCATAGACACCCAATAGAATCAAAATAAAGGCACCGGAAATACCAGGCAGGATCATGGCACAGATGGCGATGGCGCCGGCCATGAACAGGTAGAGCAAGCCATGGTCACCACCCCGGACCGGCAGTAATTCCAAAGACAGCACCAGCAGCACCCCCGCAACACAGTACAAGTACTGGCGCTTTCTCCAGGCCTGGACTTGGCCACCCATGACCCAGGTGGAGGCCACTATCAGGCCACTGAAAAAAGCCATCAGTAATTGCTGATGGTGGGTCAGCAAATAGAGCACAAGATTGGCCAACAACACCAGGCTAGTGAGTATGCCCAGCAACAGGGTCAACAGGAAATTTCCATTGACTGCCTGCCAGCAGGCGCCTAGACCTCCCCGCTCCAGGGCTTTCAGCAGCGAGGGATTGAAGGACTTGAGTGAATGAATCAATTCCTCATAAATATTGGTAATGAAAGCGATGGTGCCACCGGAAACGCCAGGCACGGCATCGGCGGCTCCCATGGCCATGCCCTTCAGGAACAACAACCCTCGGGCACGAAAGCGGCTGGCGAGATCAGTGTCGCTCACGGACTATTCCCTGACCACGCCGCTGAGCAGCGGTACGAACAGCACGGCATCAAGTCCCTGCTCATGGATTTTGCCATCGTCCTGGCGGGTGAATACTTTCAGCTGCTGATGACCGCTGGGGCCCACTGGAATCACCAACACTCCTCCTGGTGCCAGTTGCGCCAACAAGTGCCCAGGTACCCGATTGGCGCCGGCGGTGGTGATGATACCGTCAAAGGGTCCATGCACCGGCCAGCCCAGGCTGCCATCGCCGAGCTTGGCGGTAACATTGCGAACACCCAGATCCAGTAAACGTTGACGGGTTCGGCGCAATAGCGCATCGATGCGCTCAATGCTGAACACCTGATCCGCCAGACCCGCCAGAATCATGGTCTGGTAGCCACAGCCGGTGCCGATTTCCAGTACCTTGCCGAGACGTGGCCGCCCCGCCATAACGGCCTCGGTCATGCGCGCCACGATGTAGGGTTGGGAAATGGTCTGACCATGGCCGATGGGCAGGGCCGTGTCTTCATAGGCTCGCTGCGCCAGGGCTTCGTCCACGAACAGGTGACGTGGGGTATTGCGTATGGCCTCCAGCACATCGATGCGCTGGATGCCCTGACTGATCAGACGCTCAACCAGGCGTTCCCTGGTACGCAGGGAGGTCATGCCGATACCTTGGCGCTGGATGCTGTTCATGCCGCCCTCTCCTTGGTCAAGGCTGCCTTGAAGGCCTCTGATGCCGCCTCCACGTGATGGGCCAGGGCTTCACTTTCGGCATGGGCGGTCATGTCGGCGTGAATTGGGGTGATGGAAATGAAGCCATTGGCGACGGCATGAAAGTCGGTACCCTCGAGCATTTCCACCGGGCCGCCGGCCTTGCCGATCCAATACAAGGTTTTGCCCCGAGGGTTTTGTACTTTGATCGGATTCTCGCCCCGCAGACGTTGGCCCAGCACGGTAAGGCGGATGCCTTGGATATCCTCCACTGGCAAGTCAGGGATGTTGATATTGAACACAGTGCGGGGCCGGGTTTGCAGAGTATCCAGCAGAGGCAACAGAGCCCTGACCATGTTGGCGGCAGGCATGAAGTGATCGGGATCGGCACCGGTCTTGGCGGTGACCAGGGACACGGCAAGTGCTGGCTTGTCCAAATAGCGACCTTCCATGGCGGCGGCCACGGTGCCGGAGTAAAGCACGTCATCCCCCATGTTGGCGCCCATGTTGATGCCGGAAATGACCCGCTCCGGCATTTCCATGAAAATGCCCGCGGTCCCCAAGTGGACGCAGTCGGTTGGTGTGCCATCCACGGCGATGAAGCCATTGCCCAGGGTTTCAGCGTGCAGCGGCCGATCCAATGTCAGGGAGTTGCTGACTCCGGACCTGTCCTGGTGGGGCGCGATCACCGTTACCGGCAGGCTGCTGCCAAGGCAGGCCGCCAAGGCGATCAGCCCAGGGGCATGCACTCCATCATCATTGCTTACTAATATGCTCATGTATGTTCCAACTCCGCCAATTCTCGCAGTACGGTGGTGGCGTAGGAGCCTCTGCCGAGGGCGAATTCTAGCACCAAGTCCTCCCCATCCTGGACACTCCCGCGCAAGTCTTCGACTTTCAGGCGCAGGGGGCGTCGGGCCTGGGTCAGGCCGAATCGTGCCAGGCCATCACACAGGACGGGCCAGGTTTGCGCCAAGTCGGCTTCCCGGCTGGCTGTCACCGATCTGCTGGGCAATTCTCCGGCACCCCACAGTGGGCCGCTGGGATGAATATCCAGGCTATCCAGGCGTTTTTGTAAGTCCTCATCCCAACCCTCAGGCCTGAAGATACTGTTGCTGCCCTCCAGGGCCATGACGTCCCCCTCCAGATATTGATGCCATGTGCCATCGGCGACCCGCGCCGCCAGATACTGGTTGAACAGGAAGGCGCGCGCGGCAGACAGGTACAGCCCGCGCAGAAAGCGGTCTTTCACAATCCTGCCCTGGCTGAACATGGCTTCGGCCTGAGCGACGTTGTCATCTTCACCACCAAAGCGTTGTTCACCGAAGTAATTGGGCACCCCCTGTCTACGGATGCGAGCCAATACGCCTTCCAGGGCAGACAGTTCGCCCCGCGCCCGCCGCAAGCGGATATGGAAGCGATTGCCCGCGTGACAACCGATGCGCAATTTACGGCGGTTGCGACAGATTTTCAGTACTTTGAGGCCAGTGCTTTCCAGGTCAGCCGCGCTGAACTCCCGGTGCACCCCCACATGGAGGCTGAACCACTGCCTGGTGACGCCATGCTTATCCTTGAGGCCGGCATAGGAAATCAGTTTTTTGGGGATTTGGCAGGCGCTGGCGAGCCGTCCCAGGGCCTCGCGGGTGGTGAGCAGTGTCTTTTCCACCAGCAGACAAAGGTGCTCACCCTCTCCATCCAGTTCAAAGCCCAGTATTTCTTCCACTTGAAAATCAGCTGGCGCTTGTTTGAATAGCGCATGTATCTGGGATAAACCAAAGGCTCGTGGAAAATCCTGGTAGTGCTCCATGGCAGCGGTCCCGATCACCGTCATGTGCCTCTTGTCACCAATACGCTGGCAATGACGGCGATGCCCTCTCGGCGGCCGGTAAAACCAAGACCTTCCGTGGTGGTGGCCTTGATGCTGATTCTGTCAACCGGCACGTGCAGCGTGGCGGCCAGATTGGCGCGCATGGCATCCACGTGGGGAGCAAGGCGTGGTGCCTGGGCCACCACCGTAAGATCGGCATTGCTCAACTGCCAGCCCTGATTGCGCAGCAACTGTTGCACATGCCCCAGCAACAGCATGGAATCGGCCCCCTGATATTGCGGATCGGTATCAGGGAAGTGGCGGCCGATATCCCCCAGGGCGATTGATCCCAGTAGTGCGTCACAAAGAGCATGGGCCAGGACATCGCCGTCAGAATGTGCCAGCAGGCGATGGCTGTGGGGAATCTTCAGTCCCGCCAGAACCACGCAGGCTCCGTCTTCAGGAGTGTCCGCGAAGCGGTGGACGTCATAGCCGTTGCCGACCCGTATTTCCATGTAAGAACCCTTCATGCTTGCCCAGAAATTGCCCAGTCCATCTCGATGTCGCACCTGTTCACTGCCAGGTTGACTGCGACAGGAATGCCGGCGCGATATCCGGCATTGAGCATTGGTAACAATCTATAGTATCTGGCCCGCCGCGAGGATGGCAGCCACCAGCGCCAGGTCTTCCGGGTGAGTCACCTTGATGTTATCTGGATGGCCAGGCACTACCTTGACCCTCAGGCCAAGTGCTTCAACTGCGGAGGCTTCATCGGTGACCTGGATGCCGGCATCGATGGCGCGATGCAGGGCGCGTCTGAGAATACCGTAGCGAAACATCTGCGGCGTGGCTGCCAGCCATAGTTGTTCCCTTGGCACGGTGCGTTCCACCACGCCACTGCTGACCTGCTTGATGGTTTCCCGTACCGGTGCGGCCAGTAGACCTCCGACACTGTCGCTGGAAAGAGCCATCAGCCGGTGAATGTCTGCTTCCCTGACGCAAGGGCGAACCGCATCATGCACCAGCACCCAGTCCTGCTCCGCTGCCAGGGGTTCCAGGTAAGCCAGACCCTTGAGCACGGATTTGTAACGCTCGTCATCGCCGCTGACAGTGGTGACATTGGTGTAGCGTTCATGATGCAGGAATTTCCAACTTGAATCCTCGGGATGCAGCACCAGCACGATTTCCTCGATGTTGCGCAGCCGCGACAGGCGATCGAGAGTGAGTTCCAGGATGGTGGCCTGGCCAATACGCAGGTATTGCTTGGCCACTTCCGCGCCCATGCGACGGCCGACACCGGCGGCGGGGACGATGATCCAATATTTTTCCCGGGTGGCACGCGTGGGATTGATTTCTGCTTGACTCATGGACTCGGCTGAAACGCCTTGGCTGTTGATGCAAGGCGCATCAGGGTACGATCAGATAAAAGGTCTCATCTTCCTTGACCATGCCCAATTCACTGCGGGCCCGCTCTTCGATGGCTTCCGTCCCGGTCTTGAGCTCCTCCACTTCCGCGATGAGCACATTGTTGCGTCGCAGCAGGGTATCGTTTTCGACTTGCTGGCGGGCGATTTCCTGTTCCAGCGTCTGGATCTCGGCGAGCCCGCCTTCTCCACGCCACAGCCGCCATTGCAGCGCGGCCACCAGCAGAAGAAGCGTAATCAGCAGGACTCTCATTGGCGTTTCCTCGTTACCGGCCGCCTGCAACTACGGCCGGTCAGGCGCGATTGAATTCGGCGATCCCCCGGTACTGGGCAGTGGTGCCCAACTGCTCCTCAATCACCAGCAGGCGGTTGTACTTGGCCACCCGGTCCGAGCGGCACAGGGAGCCGGTCTTGATCTGGCCGGCCCTGGTGGCAACCGCCAGATCTGCCAGGGTGGTATCCTCGGTTTCACCGGACCGATGGGAAATGACCGCAGTGTAGCCCGCCTTCTGGGCCATGCTGATGGCTGCCAGGGTTTCTGTCAAGCTGCCAATCTGGTTGAACTTGATCAGAATGGAGTTGGCAATACCCTCAGTGATGCCGCGTTCCAGAATTCGGGTGTTGGTGACGAAGAGGTCGTCTCCCACCAATTGCACACGTTCACCCAGTATCCGTGTCAGTGTGGCCCAACCTTCCCAGTCGCTTTCGTCCATGCCGTCCTCCACGGAGAGAATGGGGTATTGACGACAGAGGCCATCGAGGTAACCAGCAAATTTCTCGCTGGAATAGGACTTGCCCTCCCCCGCCAGCACATAACGACCATCCCTGTAGAACTCGGAAGCGGCACAGTCGAGAGCGAGGCAGATGTCGCTGCCCATGCGCAAGCCGGTTTTTTCCACGGCGGTTACAATGGCATCGAGGGCGGCGGCATTGGAGGGCAAGTCAGGGGCGAAGCCTCCTTCATCCCCCACCGCGGTGCTGAGACCTTGCGATTTCAATACTGATTTAAGGGCATGGAAAACTTCGGTGCCATGACGCAGTGCTTCGCGAAAGCTGGGCGCTCCCACGGGCTGGATCATGAACTCCTGAATATCCACATTGTTATCGGCATGCTCGCCACCATTGATGATGTTCATCATGGGTACCGGCATGGAAAAGTTGTTGGCGCTGCCATGCAAGGCGGCGATATGGGCATAAAGTGGCAGACCGGCGGCAGCGGCCGCTGCACGGGCATTGGCCAGTGAAACCGCCAGAATCGCATTGGCGCCAAAGCGCGACTTGTTGTCAGTGCCATCCTCGTCAATCATGATCTGGTCAATATCCTGCTGTGCCAGGGCATCGCGGCCCAGCAGCAAGTTGCGGATATCGCCATTGACCGTTGCCACCGCCTTCAAGACTCCCTTACCACCATATCGGGCTGGATCCTTGTCGCGCAATTCCAAGGCCTCGCGGGAACCGGTGGAAGCACCGGATGGCACGCAAGCCGACCCCATGCTGCCATCGGCAAGGATCACATCCGCCTGAATGGTGGGGTTGCCACGGGAGTCGAGAATTTCCCGGGCCTTGATGTCTTTGATGCTGATCACGCGCTTATTCCTCTGCAAAAAATATAGTCGTCATGTGATGTGAGTGCTCAGGCGGTATCCAGGGGGGGCTGGCGTTTCACCAGTTCGTCCAACTCCTGCAACTGCGCCAGAAATGGCTCAAGTTGATTGAGACGCAGGGCACAGGGACCGTCGCACTTGGCTTTGTCTGGATCAGGATGAGCCTCCAGAAACAAACCGGCAATGCCCTGGGAAATACCAGCCCGTGCCAGTTCCGTCACATGCCTGCGGCGGCCACCTGCGCTGTCGGGCCGTCCGCCCGGCAGTTGCAAGGCGTGGGTAACGTCGAACAACACGGGATAGTTGAATTCTTTCATTACTGAAAAGCCCAGCATGTCCACCACCAGGTTGTTGTAGCCAAAACAACTGCCACGCTCACACAACATCAGGTTTTGATTGCCGGCCTCCTCGAATTTGCGCAGGATGTGCCCCATTTCCTGCGGAGCAAGAAACTGCGCCTTCTTGATATTGATCATGGCGCCGGTGGCAGCCATTGCCAACACCAGATCTGTCTGTCGCGACAGAAAGGCCGGCAATTGCAGGATGTCCGCCACTGCTGCCGCCGGCTTGGCCTGCCAGGGCTCGTGGATGTCAGTGATGATGGGAAGCGCCAGGGTATCCTTGATGTCGGCAAGAATTTCGAGCCCCTTTTCCAGGCCTGGCCCCCTGAACGAGTCCTTGGAAGAGCGGTTGGCCTTGTCGAAGGACGCCTTGAAAATATAGGGTATCCCAAGCTTGGCACAGACCTGCTTGAAATGGGCTGCCACTTCCAGGGCAAGTTCTCGGGACTCCAGGACATTCATGCCACCCAGCAGCACCATGGGCTGTTGATTGCCGATGCTGATATTGCCCAATTGCAATGTTTTTTGCATGTTGATCAAGAATCCTGGGAGCCTGCCTTGAGGGCTTGACGGTCAATGGCGGCCCTGATGAAACCACTGAACAAAGCATGACCATCGCGCGGAGTTGAAGTGAACTCAGGATGGAACTGACAAGCCAGGTACCAGGGATGATCAGTGATTTCCACCACTTCCATCAGGTTGCCGTCCATGGACTGTCCACTGATTTTCATGCCATGGGCTTGCAGTTTTTCCACATAGCGGTTGTTCAATTCATAGCGGTGCCGGTGACGTTCGGTGATGACCTCCTTGCCGTAGCACCGATAGGCCAAGGAGTCCTTGGCAAGGCGACATTCCTGAGCCCCCAGGCGCATGGTGCCACCTTTGTCACTTTCCTCACTGCGCACTTCGGTGACGCCCGAGGCGTCAGTCCACTCGGTGATCAGGGCGATTACCGGGTCAGGTGTCTGGCGATCAAACTCAGTGCTGTGAGCACCTGGCAGGCCCATGACGTTGCGGGCAAAATCTATCACCGCCACGTGCATGCCAAGACAAATGCCCAGGTAGGGAATCTTGTTGACCCTGGCATAGCCAGCAGTAGCTACAATGCCTTCGATGCCACGCTCACCAAAACCACCGGGTACCACGATGGCGTCGACTCCCGCCAACACGCCAGTACCACTGCGCTCCAGGGTCTCGGAGTCGATATAGCGGGTATTGACCTTGGTGCGGGTATGGATGCCCGCGTGTCTGATGGCCTCAATCAAGGATTTGTAGGCATCCAGCAGGTCCATGTACTTACCCACCATGGCAATGGTGACTTCACGCTCGGGGTTTTCATAGGCTTCAACCACGGCCTTCCACTCACTGAGGTCAGCGGTCGGGCATTGCAGGTTGAATCGTTGCACCACCACTTCATCCAGGCCTGTGGCCTGTAGAATCAGGGGCGCGGCATAAATCGTGGGGGTATCGGGCATCGAAACCACGGCGGGCAGTTCCACATTGGTGAACAGCGCGATTTTGCGACGCGCGGACTCGGGAATTTCGTGGTCGGAACGACAAACCAGAATGTCTGGTTGAATACCGATTGAACGCAGCTCTTTTACCGAGTGCTGGGTCGGCTTGGTCTTGGTCTCGCCCGCGGTGCTGATATAGGGTACGAGGGTAAGATGCAGGAACAGCGCGCGGGATGAGCCCAATTCCACTTTCAACTGACGTACCGCCTCCAGGAAAGGTTGGGACTCGATGTCACCGACGGTGCCACCAATTTCCACCAGGGCCACATCGGCGCCCTTGGCCCCTTCCAGGATACGCAACTTGATTTCGTCGGTGATATGAGGAATCACCTGGATGGTGGCACCAAGATAGTCCCCCCGCCGCTCCTTGCGGATGACCTCCTCGTAGACACGACCAGCGGTGAAATTATTGGCCCTGGTCATGGTGGTACGAATGAAGCGCTCGTAGTGCCCCAGGTCCAAGTCGGTCTCGGCCCCGTCCTTGGTGACGAAGACCTCGCCGTGCTGGAACGGACTCATGGTGCCGGGATCCACATTGATGTAGGGATCCAGTTTGAGCATGGTGACTTCAAGCCCGCGGGCTTCGAGAATAGCAGCAAGGGAAGCGGAGGTGATGCCTTTGCCCAGAGAGGAGACTACACCGCCGGTAATGAAAATATAACGCGTCATTAACAGCCCATCAGAGTGAAACCTAGATGGAGCTACAGATTAACAGAACACCCACGCATCCACAACGAAAAATCTGGCGTAATCAACCTATTGGAGTCCTCGATCCCAACGCACCCGGACCAATCCGGGGCCCTGTTCCCGGAACCAACCCTCACACACGAACAGATCCCCCACCGCCACCAAGGTCTCTCCAGCATACAGTAATGGCACTTGATGACGGCGCCAGGGGGGAATGCCATGCTCCTGAAACAGCTTCTGCAATGGTCGGGACTGGCGTCCTGCCGGACGTACCCGCTCTCCGCCCTTTCGGTACACCACCTCCAGCGTGTCGATGCCTCGCAGATCGATGCCATTGCGGTCCACCGGCTCCATCACCAGATGCCCAAGACCATGACCAAGTTCATGGGGGGCATCAAGGTGCCAGCGCCCCGGCATGGGTTCTCCCGCAGTCGTGACTGGCATCAGATAGAGGTGTTGCCGATAGCGTCGCAGTGCCGCCCTGGATTGATAGTCACCCCATTCCAGGCAGGGGTTGGCAGAGGCCTGGGCATGGATCACATCTTCCACCATGCGCTGCAAGTGACGTGAATCCGGCCTGGGTAGCCCAAGCTTTCCATGCATGAGTTCAAGCCAATGACGCAAAACACGGCGACACACCGGAGGTGACAAGGAAGCCAGCACATCCAACTTAAGCATCGCCGGATCAGGCGTGGCGGCCATGGCGAACAGTTGCTGAATATAATCGTCCACCAAGGCTTCGGATTCACGGCACAAGGAGGCACTCCGGCTCCAGGTCTCCCGGTAACCTGGCCAGCGCTGGGCAATCAGTGGCAAGATCTGGTTACGCAGAAAGTTTCGATCAGGCGCGTCACAGCTGTTGCTCTCATCCTCGATCCAACACAAGCACTGAGCCTTGGCCCAAATCTCAAGGTTATGCCGGGAAAAGGTCAACAGGGGACGTAGCAGTTCTCCCTTGCCAAGGCGGCGCTGAACCGGCATGCCGGACAAACCCTTGGGGCCGCTGCCGCGCAGCAGGCGATATAGAATGGTTTCCG
>JBJHAY010000108.1:0-10203 GCA_050485205.1 Gammaproteobacteria bacterium | reverse complement strand
GGCGGAAACCTCCAAGGCCATGGAAACCGCCGTGGCCAATCAGGGCAACATGCTGACCCAGAACGCCAATGCCCTGACCAATCTGGACAACCGCATCAACACCCTCACCGGCAACCTGACCAATATCGGCAACCTGGGCCAGCAGCTCAATGCCCTCAATGCCGAGTTGAACCGCATCAAGGGCAGCATGTCATCGCTGGAATCCGATGTGGCGGGCCGCATGCGCAATACCGAGCAGGACATCGAGTCCATCAATGCTTTCCGCCTGCAGGTGAACCAGAGCATCAATACCATGCAGGACAGCATCAACCGCCTGCAACAGCGCGTAGGCCAGTAGTCTGCCGACAGCGTCTGTGGGGGAGTCGCAGCCTGTAGGAGCCTGCCCTGCAGGCGACAAACACCCTATGTTGCCCACCGTCTCTCCTGCTCATGGCAAACCCGGTCGCGAGCAGGGCTCGCTCCTACAGGGCTTATTGTGCGTGGCGGCTGAATTGGGGCTATAATGCCCCGCCTCGCGGACGTGGCGGAATTGGTAGACGCGCTGGATTTAGGTTCCAGTACCCCTGGTGTGAGAGTTCGAGTCTCTCCGTCCGCACCATCAATCTTATCGACCCGGTATTTCATAGATCATCCTGATCTATTTCTTCACAATTCAGTTGCAACCTCCGCGCTAAAGCCGCAGCAACAACTGCAAGTAGCCATAAGACACATCCTTCTTGCCGGCATTGCGCATCACTTCCCCGGCTGTCAGAAAGTTGAAGCCGGTTTCCACCTGGAAGCGCCCCGGTATGGCTTCCCATTGCAGGCTGTATTCCCATTGGGTGCCGATTTTGCGGGCATGGACGCCGGGTGGGTTGAGGATGCCCCCAGTGGTCCATGGTGCCGCCGCGGAGGCCAGGCGCACGTCACGCAAGGTAAAGGCGCCGCGCAGTTCGGGTGAGAAGGTGTTGTCGAGGCGGAAGGCGATGGAATCCAGGTTGGCGCGAGCGATGGAGCCGTAGAGGCTGGTGGGGCCGAACTCGAAGCGGCGGGCGCCGTAGAGGGTGTCGAAAGTGCCATTGCGGCCATCATTGGGATCCCGGTCGCCACTGGCATAGTCGTAGAGCAGGGTGGTGCGGGGTTGCCAGCGGCGGTTGAAGACATGGCCGACCTCCAGGTGCACGAAGTGGGCGCGGTGATCAAGGGGAATGATGTCTATGGGTGAGGCCGTGTTGCGGGAGGTTCCCCACTGATAGGCCGCTTCCACCTCGAAGTCGATGCGGCCAGGGGCGGGGGCGCGGTAGAGCCGGAATCCGGGAGTGTAGAGTTCCCGGTCGCGGGTTTCCAGCTTGGCGCTGTCCTTCTCGTCCAGGCCAAAGAAGTGGGTCTCCAGTGTGCTGCCGAGAGCGAAGGGCGTGTTGAAGGCAATGCCCCAGAATTTCAGGTTGCTGCCCTCAATGTCGGTTTTGGGTTTGTTTTCCAGGGGGGTGCCAGAGAAGCGGCGTTGCACGGGGAAACTGAAAAAGGCCCGCAACTCGCGTCCGGAGACATGCTCCCAGTGCCAGTCGAAGCCGGTGAAGGCATTGATGGTGTTGCGATAGCGGTTGCGGGCCATCAGCCTGCGGTTGCCCATGTCCTGGGTGAAGCGGCCCAGCTTCAGGGTGCCGCGCCCACCCAGGCCGGCTATGCCAGGGGTGGCAATCGCCACATAGGCCTGGAGCAGGTCGACGGGATTGACCTCGGTATCGTTGAGAGGGGTGCCCCCATCTCCCAGGTAGCTGCGGGTATCCATCAGTTCCACGGTTGCCGAAGCGGCATCGCTGCTGGCTTCCAGCAGCAAGTTGGTGCGCAGCAACAGGATCTGATCACCACCGGAGCGGTTGAGACGGTACTGGTTGTCCAGGTTCTCGAAGCGCAGACGATGGCTGCCACTGATGTTCAGCCACCCGGGAGTTTCGAGTCGTTGTCGAGATGATGTCCCTGGCGCCTGAGCCTGAGCCAAGGAGCAAGCAAAGACCAGGATCAATAGCTCAACAATTATGTGACGGGCGAAAACTGCTTTCATCCACCAAGCGATCCCGAGGTCATGGTTTCCAGCAGATGCAGTTCGGCGGCAATGGCTGCCCTGGCCTTGGCCTGCATTTGTTCATAAGTCTGCAGCACTTGTTCACCCTCGGGACTCAGGGTGGCGCCGCCACCCCCCGAACCCCCCTTGCTGGTGATGACCAGGGGGGGCTGGAAATGTGAGTTGAGGCTGTTGACCAAATCCCAGGTGCGCTTGTAGCTCATGCCCGTGAGCCTGCTGGTGGCGGAGATTGAGCCCGTTTGTCTGATGCCGCGAAGGATGGCCGCCTTGCCTGGGCCGATTGGCAGCCCACAGGGGAGAGTAATACGAAGCATGACAGAGGTGGCTGATTGCTGGGGCATCGTGTGTGAGGACTGGAACGGGAGTCGGCAGAATACGGCAGCCGTGTGCAGGGTGCAAGCACAGCCACTGGTCAAGCTGCCACTACCTGCCTGGGGAGAACCAGCCGGTTCGGGGTTCGGATTGAAAAATGCGGCAATCTTGAGTATCCTGGCTCCCTCTTAATTTCCTGAAAAATCAATAAAATTCCAAGCATGGCCCAGGTCGGGCCGAACCCAGGAGGATTCCGTGAAACTGCTTCCCTTATCCCTTGCCACCCTCTCCGCCCTGGCCCTGGGAATCGCCAGCGCCCAGGCCCAGCCACCCCAGATCAGCGCCGCCAACAATCCCCTGGAAGTGAATCCGGCGGATTATCTGCATCACATTCAATTGCCAGCGGGCTTTTCCATTTCTCTCTATGCCACTGGCATGGAAGCCGCCCGTTCCATGAGCCTGGCCGAGGATGGCACCCTGTTCGTGGGTAGCTTCGGCCCCATGGGTGAGCCCGCGGTGGGCAAGGTCTACGCCGTTCGTGACAGCAATGGCGATGGCCAGGGTGATCAGGTGATGACCATTCTTGAAGGCCTCAATTTCCCCAATGGCGTCGCCTACCGCGATGGCAGCCTCTACGTGGCCGAGATCGACCGCATCCTGCGCTATGACAATGTGTTGGCCAACCTGGGCAACATGCCGGCGCCCGTGGTGGTGAACGACGAGTATCCCGAGGACTTCCACCACGGCTGGAAGTACATCAACTTCGGCCCCGATGGCATGCTCTACGTGCCAGTGGGCGCGCCCTGCAACATCTGTGAGGTGGAGGGCTATCACGGCACCATCACCCGCCTCAACGCCGATGGCAGTGGTCTGGAAGTCTATGCCCGCGGCGTGCGCAACTCCGTGGGCTTCGACTGGCATCCGGTCACCGGTGAACTCTGGTTTACCGACAACGGCCGTGATCTCTGGGGTGATGACCGTCCGCCGGAGGAATTGAACCACGCGCCTCGCCCAGGCATGCATTTCGGCTTTCCCCACCGCTATGGCAAGGATCTGGTGGATGATGAATATCCCACCAGCATGACCGCCGCCGACTTCACCCCGGCGGCGGTGGAGTTCCCGGCCCACAACGCCGGCTTGGGCATGGAGTTCTATCGTGGCGACAGCTTCCCCGCTGAATATCGCAATCAGCTGCTGGTGGCCTTCCACGGTTCCTGGAACCGGGATCCCATCGACGGTTACAAGGTGCGCCTGGTACGCTTCGATGGCAATCACCAGCCCACCGGCTTTGAGGACTTTGCCAGCGGCTGGAACCTCGACAACAGCTACTGGGGCAGGCCGGTGGATGTGAAGAACCTGCCGGATGGTTCGGTATTGGTGTCCGATGACTTCAACGGTGTGATCTACCGCATCAGTTACGGACAATGATGTCAGCCGTCGGTGGTCATGCCACCGACGGGTCAACATGGTCACGTGGAGGGCCCTTGCATGAGAAAAATAATAATCGGTGTGGTCTTCGTGGTCGTGGCCGTGGGTGCTGGAGTGGTTTATCTGTTCAACAACCTCGACAGACTGGTGAAGTCAGCCATCGAGACAGCCGGCACCGAGGTGATGGGTTCCAGGGTGGCGGTGGATGGTGTTGCCATTGATCTCTTCGGTGGCACCGCCTCCATCACCGGCTTCAGTATCGCCAATCCTCCTGGCTTCAGTAACCAGGCGATGATGAGTTTCGATGAGTTTGCAGTGGCCATTGATCTGGCCAGTCTCAATACTGATGTGATTCGCATCAACAGCATCACCGCCCGCAATCCCCGTGTCCTATACGAAACCACCAGTGCGGGCAATAACCTGGATGTTGTGCGTGATCGGCTTGCCAGTGATGAGCCAAGTCCGCCGCCATCCGAATACAGTGGCCCACTGTTGGCCATTGCCAGTATTGATATCGAGGGTATAGGTGGCACCCTGCAATCCCACATTCTGCCCAGGAGCGTGGAAGTGAATCTGGGAGACATCCGCTTGCGGGACTTGCAGGGAACACCCGAACAGATCGCCGAGCAGGCAATGAATCCACTGATGCGGCAGTTGGGGACATCCGCCGCCAATAGTCTGGTGGTGGCTGCCAGGGATTTGTTGGGACAGGACGCCGAGCAAGCCTTGCGGCAACTCCAGGGGCGGGCCTCCGAACAGGCACAACAACTACAGGAACGGGCCAGGGAAGAAGTTCAGGGACTGCGCGATGCGGCCAACGAAAGGCTGGATGAGGCGGTGGGAGAAGAACTTCGCCAGAGTTTGCGTGGCTTGCTGCCAGGCAACTGAGCTTGCTATTCAGCAGGCATTGGCCAGTGATGTGTCCACATGCAGTGCCATCTGGCACTGCGCGCTGCCCCTTTCAGTGTCCGCGATGAAGTGGGTGGGCTGCCCCATGCGGTAACCATAGATCACTGAATAGGCCAGCACGTTCTGTACATAGTTGCGGGTCTCGCCATAGGGAATGGTCTCGATCCACATGTCGAAGGGCAGATCCCTGTTGCCTTCCTGATTCAGCCATTGCCGCACCCGGTTGGGGCCTGCATTGTAGGCTGCCGCCGCCAGGATGCGATTGCCATTGAACTCTTGCAGCATCTGCGCCAGATAGCGGGTGCCCAGGGGGATGTTCACTTCCGGTTTCAGCAGGTCCTGGTTGTTGATGCGCATGCCAACACCACTGGCGGTTTGCTGCGCTGTGGCCGGCATCAATTGCATCAGGCCGAGGGCGCCAGCGGGTGAGCGCACGTCGTGCATGAAGGCGCTTTCCTGCCGTGCCACCGCGAACAGAAGTTGGGGAGGCAGGGCATTGTCGCGGGCGGCGCGCTCCACCAGGTGATCGTAAGCCAGGGGAAAGCGTAACTGCAGGTCATCCCAGTAGCTGGCCTGGATCATGGCCTGGATGCTGTTGCGATGCCAGCCCCAACTGTCGGCCAGTTTGCCCGCCGCCAGCAGTTGCGTGGTCTCCATGCGCCGGGTTGCATGTTGCCATTCCCGTCGTGCCGCAGGCTCGTCACCAATGGCGTAGAGTTCCTGGGCCCGTTGCATGGCGGGTAACATGGCCACACTATGGAACTCAGCCTCGCTCACTTGGGCCGGCTTCTCCTCCAATTGGTAATCCATGCCCAGCAGATCGGCGGCCAGGAAACCGTAAAAATTGCGGGTTTGTGCCAGAGACTGGTAGATCTCACGCGCTTGTTGCTGGGCTTCGGCAGTGCCCTGGCGCGCCAGATTTCTGGCGCGCCAGTATTGCCAGCGTTCGCTGTTGCGAGCCTCGGTGGGCAGCAGGTCGAGCCAGGTTTGCAGTCGCTGCCAGTCCTGTTGCTTCATGGCGTCCCGCAGGTTCCACTCTGCCAGGGCTTCCGAGATTAGCTCGGGGCGCTGCCGCATCAATGATTCCGCCTCTTCCACATAGCCCTGCAACAGTAGGCGCAACAGGATGTAACGCTGCACGGCGATGTGGGTGCCGGTGTCAAAGCTGTGGGTGTCGGCATGACGTGGCAGCAGTTCATGGGCCAGCCTGGCATCCAGGTTGGCCAACTGTTGCAGGCCATGCACCACGATTTCGAACATTTCCGGGCCAGATTCCACGTTGCTGGTGAGCTCACGCACCCGTTCGGGCCTGCGATCGACTTCCAGGAATAGCTCGGCCAGGCTTTGCTCCCGGGTTGGCATCTGCCGCGCCACGTAGCGGGCGAGGTTGTGCTGGCGTGCCTTGAGGGTTTTCACGAAGCGGTCCCAGGCCAGGCCGGGGGTGAGATGACCGGCTTCCATCCAGGACTGGAATACCGGGTCGCATATATTGGGTTGGGAGCGCGCTACATTCCACAGCGCCGGGACATCCTCAAAAGCGTTGGTGTCGCCGATTTCGAGACGGGCCTTGAGCGCCAGGCAACTGAGTTCGGTAGTGGAGTTGGCGGGGTCGTGGTAGCGTGCCACGTCCTGCCAGCGCTCTTTGCCGGCCAGGATGGCAACCCACTCACGTTGCAGCCTTTCTCCCAGGTAACTGTCGCCGTGGCGATCCAGGAAGTCATCCACTTCGGTGTGGGGCAGGGCGTTCAGGCGCTTGCCGAGAGCCGCGTATTCCAGGTAAGGCAGCAGGGGATAATCGCTCAGCGCTGGCAGCAGGGCCTGGTATTCCGCTATTCTGCCCTTGGCGAGGGCCTCATTGGCTTCCACAAACGAGGCCCGTTGCGCCTCCCTCGCGGCCATGTCCACTTGGGCCAGGCTGAAGTGGGGAAGGGCCAGACACCATGACAACAACAGCAGCGCCACCGGCGAGCGGTGGCCATGCCCTTGTTTCCTGTCTGGCCGGGTTGTGCCCATGAATCTGTCCTTCAGTTGCCGAAAGAAAAAAGTCAAACGTTCATTGCCTTGGTGACTTGGACCCTGGTTACCAGAAAACTTTCCCTTGAACAGCATTGTCCTGGCATGTTGGCATTGGCCGCTTGCATCGGTTCATTATGAGAGTTGAGTGCCCACAAGGCAATCCTGGGCTTGCTGGCCAGCACCCGGATATCCTCAGTGCAAATCACCACGCTTGCGGGCCTGCTTGACCCGGTACATGGCGGCATCGGCGGCAGCCAGCGCGGTCTCGGCGCTGTGTTCGGCGCCGCTGGCAGTAATTACCCCGATGCTGGGGCCTGCATAGTCAAGGGTGGTGGTGCCAATGAAAAAATGACCACGGGTGATGGCCGCCAGGCGATCCGCGAAGCGTTGGCGGCTGCCTTCCAGGTCTTCCGCGTCTGGCTGGCCAAACACCACGAATTCATCGCCGCCGATGCGTGCCACGTAATCTCCCTGGCGCAGCCCTTCCTGCAATACCCGGGCAATTTCCATGAGGAAACGGTCGCCGGCATCATGGCCCAAGGTGTCATTGATGGCCTTGAAGCCATCCAGATCGATGAAGGCCAGGTGCAGTGCGGTTTCGGCGCGGGCGGCGTTGGACAAGGCCTTGCCGAGGGCTGACAGTAGTCCACGCCGGTTGGGAATGCCGGTCAGTGGGTCGGTGAGGGCGGTTTTCTCGAACTCCTGATTTTCACGCCGGAGCCGGTCCAGCAGGCGTTCACGCTCGACCTGGCGCGCGATCAACTCGCTGAACATCAGCATCAGGCGTTGCGCCTCGGGGCTGACCCGGACTCTGGTGTTGCTGGCGCCGCACAGAGTGCCATAGAGTTCGCCATCAGCCACCCGCACCGGTTGGCTCAGATACGTGGTGATGCCCAGTTCGCGGGCGGCATCCGAGTCCCCCCATAGGGCTGCCACATTGTCTGTGTAGGTGCGGCCTTCCTCCAGCGAGCGCTTGCACAGGGTGTCATCCCACACCACGGCGAGTCCTTCGGGGATGTTGAGGGTGCTGCTATTGCGGGAAAACAGAATCCGCTGCACGCCCTGGGCACTGTCGATGGTGGTGAGATAAGTGGACTCGAGCCCGGTGATGGTTTCCAGCAGGCCCAGCATGGGGCGGACCATGCCTTCCAGGTCTTCGTTGTTGTTGATCAGTCCCGCCAGGGAATTGAGAATGGGGTCCATGGCCACGCTCCTTAGCTCTCCATCACCCGTGCCTGACAAGTGATCCCGGGAAGAGGTCCTGGAATGGTACTCCGGAATCGTCAGCTTGGTGGATGATGTCATCTTGATATCATTGGCACCATGATAAAAGCCCGGCGAGGTGGGCGTAAAGAGTGCACCAGTCCGCTTTGGGTGTTTTTCTCCAGAGAAACCGAAGCACCGAAAGTGATGTGGGAGGGGGCAAGCTGAGCGGAAATCAAACCGCCCGCAACAGCTCCAAGGGTTTCTGGCGCAGTACTGACAGGGTTGCCGCCAGGGCTGTGAGCACGCTGAGCACCGAAATGGCTAGGATGGTGAAGCCGGTGAGCCCTGGGGAGAAACTCCACAGGCTGTCGAACACGAACCAGGAGATGCCATAGGACATCAGCAGGCTCATGGCAACGCCGGTGAGGGCCGCGAAGAAGCCGAGAATGCCGAATTCGATCTGGATGATGGCCTTCACATCCTGGAAGCGGGCACCGAGGATCTTCAGCAGGTTGATCTCCCAGAACCGCGACTTCACCTCGTAGCGGGCAATCGAGAACAGTACCACCAGTCCGGCAAAGATCGAGAGGTAGGCCATGACCTTGATGGCCCAACTGATCTGGTCGGTGATGTCCAGCAGCCGCGCCACAATCTGGGTGACGTTGATCACCGAGACATTGGGCAGTTCGGTGACGATGCTGTTCTGGATCGGGATGCGGTCTTCCTCGCGCACGCTGCCAATGGCGGCCACGAAGGTCTTTGGCGCCGGGTCCAGCACGCCGGGCTGGAACGAGACGAAGAAGTTGGGCTGGAAGCTGTTCCAGTTGACCTTGCGCAGGTTCACCACGCGGCCGGTGACCGGCACGCTCTGCACGTCGAAGGTCATGGTGTCGCCGATTCTCAGGCCCATGCGGTTGGCATAGTTCTCTTCCAGGGAAATCGCCGGCAATTCATCGGAGCGGAAATCCCATTCGCCGCTGATCATCTCGCCCCTCACCAGCGCCTCGGAGTCCTTCAGGCCTTCCTGGTAGGTGAGGTTGTGCATGCGCCGCTGCATCAGCTGTTCGCTGGGAGTTTCCCTTGGATCGTCGATGAGACGCTCATTCACTTCCTCCAGACGGGCACGGATCATGGGGGAGAGATAACTCAGGGAATAGCCTCGTTCCTGCAGCAGGGACACCAGGGGATCCAGTTGGTCCGGCTGGATGTCGAACATGAAGAAGTCCGGCACGGTGTAGTTGGCGGGTTGGGTGATTTCCTCCTCGATACCTTTCTGGATCTGGGGGATCAGGTTGATCAGCAGGGCGCCGAGGCCAATGGCCAGAAAGCAGGACACCGCCCCCAGGCGGTTGCGGCTGAGGTTGCGCAGGGCGATTTTGCGGGTGACCACGGACTGACTGGAAAAGCCGTCACACTTGCCGAGAATGAACCAGGCGATGCTGCCCAGGATGAAGATGGCGCCGAGAAAACCGCCCACGAAGAAAGTGCCGATGCGGAAGGAGTTGGCCTGCCAGATGGCCAGCCCCCAGAACACCAACAGGATCGGGGCATAGCTCAGCAGATGACGCTGGAAATGGCCGGGGCTGGTCTTGCTGGGCTGGACGCTTTCATGGAACAGTCCCATGGGGTGCAGGTCGTAGATCTTGGACAGAATCGGCAGGCAGCAAATGATGCTGCCCACGGTGCCCATCATCAGTGCCAGCACCAGGCTGCGCGGGCTCATGTCATTGCTGAAGCCACGCGGCAGGAATTCCTCGAACAGCGAAGGCAGCACCGGCAGCGCCAACCAGGCCACACTGCAAGCGATCACGGCACTCACCGAGCCGAGCATGACGATTTGCACCAGGGTCATCTTGTAGGCGTCCTTGGGGGTGGCGCCCAGGCACATGAGGATGGCCATGTCCTTGAAGCGGCTGGTGAAGAAGCTGCGGAACAGGTAGGCGGCACCGACCCCGGCCAGGAACAGGGCGATCAGGGCGATCAGGCCCAGGTAATCGTTGAGATAGTTGAGCACCCGGCCCAGGTCCTCGCTTTCCTCTTCATGGGTGGTGAGGCTGACGCGGCGGGAGTCACGGAACAGCTCTCTTTCTCTTTCATTGAAAGCCTCTTCCAGCCCCTCCAACTCGATGCCGTTGGGAAACCTGTAAAAGCGCGAATAGGTGATGCGGCTGCCCAACTGCATCAGGCCAGTACTTTCCAACTGCTGCAGGCCCATGTAGATGGCGGGGAAGCTGGCCATCACCGAAATGGTGCTGCTGGGGTCGGCG
>JBJHAY010000107.1:0-10239 GCA_050485205.1 Gammaproteobacteria bacterium | reverse complement strand
CAGGGCCAGTTGGATGACTTCAAGTGCTTTGTGATGTCCGTCCAGATCAAGGAAGAAATCGGTGTTGGGAGTCAGGGTGAAAGGAAGCTCTCTCATCCCGAAAAATTCCAGATACATCCCGATCGGCCCCCTGATATGGCTCGTGTTATACAATCTGACAAGAATAATGCAGCGATCGCCCCTTTTCAATGAAGCGGGTGACCACTACCATTGGCTGTGATGAGATACTAGAGACTCCAACTTCAATGAGCAATAGGAAATTCTCCTATATTCAGCCGCTTATGATGAGAACTTCAATTTGATGCGCTTAACCGACAAGTGCCGGATGCCAGAGCCTGACGAAGCTCTGCCGGGGCGCTCCGATCCAATGCCGGTGTCTGAGTGCCATTATGTCAATGGGCACCCCTTGCAAGCCCCGTTTCCCAAGGGTATGCGGGTGGCCATTGTTGGCATGGGCTGCTTTTGGGGAGTGGAGCGTAAATTCTGGCAAGTGCCGGGTGTCCATGTCACCGCGGTGGGTTATGCGGGAGGCTATACTCCCAATCCCACTTATGAGGAAGTATGCTCCGGCAAAACCGGGCACAACGAAGTGGTGCTGGTGGTGTTTGATCCACAGGAGGTGTCCTATGAGGATTTGTTGCGGCTGTTCTGGGAGGGCCATGATCCGACCCAAGGCATGCGCCAGGGTAACGACCGGGGTACTCAGTATCGGTCCTCCATCTTTGTCAGTGACGAAGATCAGGCCAGCCAGGCCCGTGCCAGCATGAGCCGCTATCAGACAGCCCTGAGCCTGGCGGGCTTTGGCGCCATTACCACGGAGATACTGCCGGCACCTCGGTTTTATTATGCAGAGTCCTATCACCAGCAATATCTTGCCAAGAATCCTGGCGGTTATTGTGGTCTCGGAGGCACGGGAGTGAAACTGCCACCACTGGAAAAACCTCATGCCAGCCCCAATATGACAATGACATGAAAGTCGACAGTACTGAAAAGCTCATCATCGCCATTTCCTCCAGGGCCCTGTTCGATCTGGACGACAGTCACCAGGTCTATGAAAGCCAGGGGGTAGAGGCTTACCGTCAGTATCAGATTGATCATGAGGATGAACCACTGGCGCCGGGAGATGCTTTCAATCTTGTTAGAAAGCTATTGAATATCAATAAGATGCTTGGAAAACCTCATGTAGAGGTTATTCTTTTGTCGCGTAATACCGCCGACACCGGGCTGCGGGTATTCAACTCCATAGAACATCACAAACTGGCCATCAACAAGGCGGCCTTCTGTGGCGGCTCAAGCCCTTACCGTTATATCTCGGCTTTCAACAGTCACCTGTTTCTGTCCACCAACGGCAGTGACGTGCGCCTGGCATTGGAAAACGGTATTGCCGCCGCCACCATCATGCCCTCCAAACAGGCCAATACCGAGGATGACACCCTGCGCTTCGCCTTCGATGGTGATGCGGTACTGTTTTCCGATGAGGCGGAGCGCATATACAAGACTCAGGGTCTGGACGAATTTACCCGCAGCGAGCGGGCATCAGCCAAGGAGCCTCTATCAGGTGGTCCGTTCAAGCCGTTTCTGGCTGCCTTGCAGATGCTGCAAAGCAAGTTCAGCGTCGACACTTCTCCGATTCGCACCTGCCTGGTAACCGCTCGCGCGGCTCCGGCCCATGAACGGGTGGTACGAACCTTGCGCGCCTGGGATATCAAGATTGATGAGTCCCTGTTCCTGGGTGGAGAGGACAAGGGGCGCTTCCTGCGCGCCTACAACGCCGATGTGTTTTTCGATGACCAGCAAGGTCATTGTGAATCCGCCCGCGAACATGTGGCCACCGGCCATGTGCCCAATGGCATAGCCAATCTGCCGGTTTAATCGGCTCACGCGACCGTATGCTGGTGCAATTCCGGGCTTGGTAATACTCGCGGGCGTGACGCCTGATAGAGACTGTTTCAGTGCCCGGGGAAGAAGCTGAACTTTATGCCCAGGGCCATCAACACACACACCAGGCCGATGCGCATGATTTTCTCTGGCACATGGGAGCCCAGCCTGGTGCCAAGCCAGATACCAGGCAGGGAGCCGCAGAGCAGTGCTCCCAACAGCCAGAAATTCACCAGTCCCAGGTACAGGTAGCTCAGGCCCGCCACCAGGGTGAGCGGTACCGCGTGGGCGATGTCCGTTCCGACGATGCGGACAGTGCGCATACGTGGATAGAGAATGAACAGGGCAGCGGCGCCGAAGGCACCGGCACCAACTGATGACAGGGTTACACACACGCCGAGCACGATGCCCATCAACCAGGTGGTGAAACTGGCATGGCGCTGCAGAAAGCCCTGTTTGAGGGGCAGGGTGTGATCCTCTGGACTGGGGTGGCCGTTGAGGCGACTGCGGATTTGGTCCATGAAGCCAACCACCAGGGCGGTCAGCATCAGCATGATGCCAAGGGTGGTGGTCAACAATACCTCGTAACTGTCATCCTGGCGGAATTCATCGTCGATGATGAGAAGATTCAACGCCAGGGAAGCAGGAATACTACCCAGCGCCAGCAGGCCCATGACCCGCCACTCAATGTTGCGTAATTTGTGATGAAACCAGGCCCCCCCGGATTTGGTGAGCCCCGCGTAGAGCAGGTCAGTGCCAATGGCAACCGGCACGGGATAGCCAAACATCAATAGCAGCGGCGTCATCAGCGATCCACCGCCAACGCCCGTGAGGCCCACTGCGAATCCCACGCTGGCGCCCGCGATGATGTAGAGCAGATATTCCATCAGTGTACCTTGTCAGTGGGTTGCTATGACATTCGAGGCGCCTACTGTAGGCAAAGATGGGTATTCATAAAAGGAATATTTGGATATATTTTTATTCTTTTTTGTTATAAGTGGGCGTGTCATGAAACTCAATCAATTGCGCTTTATTGTGGAAGTGGCGCGCCATGACCTCAATATCTCGCAGACTGCCATCAAACTGCACACTTCCCAGCCTGGGATCAGCAAGCAGATTCGTCTTCTGGAACAGGAGTTGGGGGTCCAGATATTTCATCGTGAGGGCAAGCAGCTGAGCGCGGTGACGGAAGCAGGCCAGGTGATTCTTGCCATGGCCGAGGAAGCCTTGGGTCAAGTGGAAAATATTCGCAGGGCAGCGCTGGAGTTCCAGGATCAGCAACGCGGGCAACTGACCATTGCCACAACCCATACCCAGTCACGCTATGTCCTGCCGCCAGTCATCAGTGCATTCTTGCGGCGCTATCCTGAAGTCAATCTGCGAATGCGCCAAGGCACGCCAGAACAAATGGCCGATGCCGCCGTCAGCGGCGAAGTGGATTTCGCCATTGCCACGGAAGCACTGGAAAGCAGGGATGAACTGCTGACGATTCCCTGCTTCCGCTGGAACCGCATGGTGCTGGTACCCGAAGGGCATGAGTTGGCCAAGGCTGGAGAGCCACTGACCCTGGAAGCGATTGCCGCTTATCCCATTGTCACCTATGTGTCCGGCTTCACTGGCCGCTCCAAGCTTGACGAGGCCTTTGTCCAACGCGGCCTGCATCCGAGGGTGGTGTTTACCGCCGCCGATGCCGATGTCATCAAGACCTATGTGCGACTGGGGCTGGGAATCGGCATCATTGCCAGCATGGCGCTGGAAGAAGGCAGGGACGGGGATTTGGTGGCACTGGAAGCGGGGCATCTATTCGAAGAAAGCGTGACCAGCGTGGCATTCCGGCGCGGACACTATCTGCGCGGCTTCATGCAGGACTTTCTGTGTCTGCTGGCGCCGCATCTGAATCGTGCGTTATTGCGGCGGATCCAAGCTTGCGAGTCCCGCATGGCATTGCGCGGACTTGTGGCAGGTCTGGCTGTCGAGTTACGTTGAATGGAGTAACCCAGGATATGTCATGGGGATGACAGATCGGCGACAAGCAAGCCGATGTTATTTCAGATTACCCTGGTGCAAGCCGCATTCCTTGGCGGTGGCTTCCTCCCACCACCAGCGTCCCTCCCGTTCATGCTGGTTGGGTCCCACAGGGCGGGTACAGGGTTCACAGCCGATGCTGATGAAGCCACGGTCATGAAGCTCGTTATATGGTACGTCGAACATGCGGATATATTCCCACACCTGGGCCGAGGACCAGTTGGCCAGGGGGTTGAATTTGTACAGTGGCTGCTGGGGGCTGGCAAAGGTCGGGTCCAGCTGAACCACGGGAATCGCAGCGCGGGTACCGGGACTCTGATCCCTGCGTTGGCCTGTAATCCAGCCGTCCAGGGTGGCGAGCTTGCGCCTCAGAGGGGCTGTCTTGCGGATGCCGCAGCACTCGTGATGGGTATCTTCGTAGAAACTGAAGAGTCCTTTGTCGCGCACCAGGGCTTCCAGTTGCCGGGCATCGGGGTACATGACTTCCAACTGTATCCCATAATGCTTTCTCACCCTGTCGATGAAGCGATAGGTTTCCGGGTGCAGGCGCCCGGTGTCCAGGGTGAAAACCTTGATATTCTTGTCAAGTTTCCAGGCCATCTCGATCAGCACTACATCCTCGGCGCCGCTGAACGAGAGTGCAAGCCGCGCACTGCCTACGCTCTCCAGCGCCAGGCGAATAATCTCCCTTGGATGTTTGTCGGCATACTCGGCCGCCAGTTTGTCCAGGTTCGCGGGGAATTCATCGAGTTCGCTGGTGGTGGGAGAGTTGGGCACTGGGTCGGTTCCTTGCACGTGGTCGATGGATGGCATGAATTCTACAACATAATGCGCCGACCTCGGAAAAACAGTGGCTTCAGCCCTGGCTTTCTATTTCGGAGGGCAATTATCCACAGAATGTTCCACGTGGAAATATTCTTATAAATTATTGAGTTATGAAAAGTGTCAGTGACACGACCGCAAAATATGGGGGGTATGAATGTCATGATGTGCATATTTTGTGGAAAAGCTGTGGGCAGTGACAAAGCCGGACATGGCCAGCGCAGTTCCGTGGCGGCGGGGGGCAAGGCCGAAACGCTTTCGCCACGGAATACTGGTTTGAAGATTGCACCCGTAGGCTTTAATCGGTAAATTGCCACCCCACTGTCATCATCAATCCGAAATTGCACCAGAGTTTCTGCTGCAATATCCGGGGGTAGCCACTCTCATAGGTCGTGTACAGGCCAGTGGCATGTCCCTTCAAGAAACGAGGAGAATTCGCTTGGAAATCGCATGTCTTGACCTGGAAGGGGTTCTGGTTCCTGAAATCTGGATCAATTTCGCGGAAAAAACCGGCATTGAGGAATTAAGGGCCACTACCCGCGACATCCCCGACTATGACGTGCTGATGAAGCAGCGACTGCGCTTGCTGGACCAGCATGGGCTGGGCCTGCCTCAGATTCAGGAGGTGATCGCCAGCATGAAACCCATGGACGGCGCCAGGGAGTTCGTCGACTGGCTGCGGGAGCGTTTTCAGGTGGTCATTCTTTCCGATACTTTCTATGAGTTTTCTCAACCCTTGATGCGGCAGTTGGGATTCCCAACATTGTTTTGCCACCGCCTGGAGGTGGATAGCAATGGCCGCGTCGTGGATTACACCCTGCGTCAGCAGGATCCCAAGAGGCAGTCGGTCAAGGCCTTCCACAGTCTCAACTACCGGGTCATAGCCGCAGGAGACTCCTACAACGACACCACCATGCTCAGCGAAGCTGATGCGGGTATTTTGTTCAAGGCGCCAGCCCGGGTTGTGGAAGAGTTCCCACAGTTTCCCGCCGTGTTCACCTATGATGAATTGCGACAGGAGTTTTTGAAGGCCAGTCAACGCGAGTTGGCTTGAGTTTCAGGATGCGATTTTTTACTTCACACAATACTTTATGTTTCTAAAGCAAGCCATTTAAAAACATTGATATTTTGTCAAGCGTCTCCTGATATTCCTGATCGCCGCTGGAATCGGCAACAATGCCGCCACCGCCCCAACCATGAATCTTCCCCTTGTGCGCCACCAGGGTTCTGATGCAGATACTGCTGTCCATGTTGCCATCAAAGCCAAGATAGGCGATGGAGCCACAATAAATGCTGCGCGAATAGGGTTCCAGTTCCTGGATGATTTCCATCGCCCGCTGCTTGGGCGCGCCAGTGATGGAGCCGCCGGGAAAGCTGGCCCGCAACAGACGGAACATGCCATCCGGTCCCTCGATGCGTCCCTGTATCGTGCTCACCATGTGATGCACGTTGGTGAAGCTGACGATGTCGAACAACGACAGCACTTCTACCGAGCCAGTGTCGCAGACGCGGCCCAGATCGTTACGCAGCAAATCGACGATCATCAGGTTTTCCGCTTGATCCTTCAGGCTCTCCCGCAGGGTCTCCCGTAGCTTCAGATCCGTGAGGGCATCATCATGGCGAGGTCTGGTCCCCTTGATGGGCTGTGTGATTACAGTGCCTTGACGGATTTTCAGGAAGCGCTCGGGAGAAAACGACATGACGCCTCCCTCCGGACTCTCAATGAAGGCAGAGAAAGGGGCCTTGGCGCGGGCGTGGAGTGTGGCGAATGCTTGCGACAAGTCCCCCTCATAACGGGTGCTGAAACGTTGTGCCAGATTGACCTGGTAACAATCCCCGGCGTGAATGTAGTTGATGATGTGCTCAAAGGCTTTCAGATATTGCTGCCGGTCGATATCAGGTTGAAAGGGGGCCAGCAGCCGGAAATCCTCCGCGGCATGGTCAGGTGCCGGGCCCTGCAACAAGGACAGCAACTGTTCGCGCAAGCCCTCTGGGCAACCGGGCTGACATGCCAGCGTTGCCCGCTGCTCTTGATGATCCAACACCAGAGCCCAATGAAACACGCCCATCAGCATGTCCGGCATGGCAATGGTGCCAGCGGGGCGCTGGGGTGGCAGACGAAAGCTCGGATGCAGCAATTCGTAGCTCATCCAGCCGATGGCGCCACCACTGAAGGGTAGATCAGGATGCGCTGTGTCTACGCCAAGATGAGGGCTCATGACGCTTTGCAGGGCAGAAATAGGGTCATCCCCCGGATAAGCCTGCTGGCTACCACTGCCAGCGATGATATGGGTGCTCCCGCCAGAGGTGCGGACCACGACTTCAGGCGCCGCGCTGAGAATGTCATAGCGATCGTCTTCGTTGCCCTGAGCGGCACTTGCCAGTAGCACAGGCATGGGGAGGTGCCGCAGAAGACGGAAATAATCAATGGCGGGACGGTAGGAAAGCTCGTGGCGCCAGGCGCCCCTTGCTGAAGTGGTGCTCATGTCTACTTCTCAAAGACAGTTGGTGGGGCGCGGCAGGCCGGCGATGCGGCTGGCAAGCTTGGCTGGACTGCCAGGGAAAAGTTTGAGCAGGTAGAGAGAGTTGCCTTTCTCTGGACCAAAATGCTTTTCCATCAACTTCACCAATATCCGCATGATGGGAGAGAGGCCTCGCTGGCGGTGGAAGTCACGCATCAGGTTGATGACTTCCCAATGCGCCGGAGTGAGTTCGACCCCGTCCCTGGCGGCCAACAGGCGGGCCACTCCTGGATTCCAGTCATCCAGATTCAGGAGATATCCTTCCCGGTCCAGGGGAATGGGGCTACCCTCACACTGCAAGGCACAGGCTTCAGATTTCTCGTACGTGGCCATCAGGTCCAGTTGATCAGTTTCGGGCAGTCGGCAGTCAATTTCACCAGGGCCGGCATGTCCAGCACGGTGAAGATGGGCATGATCTTGTCGGCAATTCCCCTGACTGTCAAATCCTCCAGCAAAATGAAGAAAGCTCTGTCGTGTATGTAGGGATCCAACAGCGCATGGTTGGCTTCACAATCCAGGGCCGCGTACACCGCGTCTTCCAACAGCACTATGGCACTGCCTGGAAGTGACAGGCGCAGGCAGGTGGAGAGCAGCGGGTCGCGCGCAGGAGACTTGGTGACAGTATGCAGCAGCATCAGAAACAAAACACCTGGCGGGCCTGGTCCAGCAGGCTGGCCAGGGCTTTGGATTCTATCACTGTCACTGGCCCCTGCAAGTCCTCTGCTGTCAGACCGCGGGCGCTCAGGGATGCCTGTTCCACCAGCACCGGGCCGGCACCATAGAGTTCCAGGGCGGGGAAGGCCTTGGCGACATCCTTGAAGCCGACTTTGGTGGCATCCTGACCGGGCAGTAATTGGAAGACACCGTCATCCACCAGCGCCAGAGCTGGCTCCTGGTCGAAGGCGCCAAGGGTCAGCAGCAAATCCAGTGCAGCAGAGGCTGCCGGTGATGTGCATGGCCCTTGGCGGCACACTATGATGTAGGGGGGGGGGATATCCACCTCAGGCTCCAAAACACATGACACGGTCAGCCTTGAGACTTGCCTCCACCAGTTGTCCCAGACCACCGATGACAAAAGGGGGGAACAGATTGGCGCCGGGTTTCTCATAACGTTCGGCTTCGCCTTGATCGAGAATGCCGCGCTTCAGGGCTGAAGCCACGCATACCACTGCATCGATGTTGTGGGCTTCTACCAATGTGCGCCAGCGAGCCGTCAGATCCAGTTCATCCTGAGGAGGCACCGACAGAGCCGTGGCATTGTGGACGCCATTCTGGAAAAAGAACAAGCGCATGATTTCATGACCTTCGGCCAACACTTGCTCCGCGAAGCGGCAGGCACTGAGGGATGCCTGGCTGGTATAGGGCGCATCATGTATCACCAGACAATATTTCATGTATCAAGGCCAATGAACATTCAGCAGAGCCCGCAATGAAAAGGCCCCGTCAAAAACTGACGGGGCCTGGCGCAGGGTAGGGTAGAAGCATCAATCATCAGAGAACGCACCGAGCAGATGTAGCATGCTGGTGAAAATATTGTACAGGCTCAGATAGAGGCCCACGGTGGCGCGGATATAGTTGGTTTCCCCACCATTGATGATGCGACTGGTGTCGAACAGGATCAGTCCGGACATGATCATGATGATGGCTGCCGACAAGGCCAGCGAGAGCACGGGAATCTGCAGAAACAGATTGGCCAGCATGGCAACAATTGCCACGATCAGTCCTGTGAACAGAAAACCGCGCATGAAGGAGAAGTCCTTGCGGGTGGTCAGTGCATAGGCGGAAAGGCTGACGAATACCAGCCCAGTGCCCCCCAGGGCCTGCATCACCAGGCCTGGTCCATTGGGGAAGGCCAGATAATGGCTCAGCAAGGGACCCAGGGCGGCGCCGAGGCAGCCAGTGAAGGCGAAAATCGCCAGGATACCTTTTGCTGAGTCAGCGGTTTTGTGGACCACGAAAAGCAGGCCAAAGCCCACCAGTGTCAGAATCAGGCCAGTGCCATGACCTATGCCCGCGGCCATCGATACCATGGCGGTGACGGCACTGAACAAGAGGGTCATGGCCAGCAGCAGGTAGGTATTTTTCAGTACCTTGTTGGTGGCCAGGATGGCCTTCTGGCTGCGTTCAATCCTGTAACCGATGTCACTCATCGTAAATCTCCCGATATTTCGTCAATTATTCCTTCAATGAAAGTAAAACAAACAGACTCATATTACCTGCCATTGGCCAGCTTGCAAAATGGGGAATCCGCTTGTGCAGGAAGATGTGGCAAGGGCAATTGAATCCGGTTGACTGAAAATCAAATTGCTGTAAGATTCAGCGCTTCACGGAGGGGTGGCAGAGCGGTTGAATGCATCGGTCTTGAAAACCGACGTGGGTTAACGCCCACCGTGGGTTCGAATCCCACCCCCTCCGCCATTTCCATCCAGTCAATCCAGCTTCCTTTTCCTTCCAACTTCCAGCGTGCTGTTTACGGCCCCGATTATTCCAGGGCGATGGCACCGTTGTCGGCCACGATAACCCGCGCGCCGTCTTGTAGCCGCATCAGGTCCAGCAGGATCTTGCCGGTTTCCACCAGCAGGGGATCATCCTCTTTTTCAGAGTCAACGCTGGCGTCGTCATTGGCGTCTTCATCGTCATCCAGAGCGGCGAGTTCCTCGCCTTCCTCTGCTTCCAGTTCGTTGACGTCCTCAAGCAGGTCAAGGCCCTTGGCCAGGCGGCGGGCATTTTCCACCTCCAGGCGCCAGCGATCATTTTCATCGCGTTCAGCGCGCAGTTCTTCTTCATTCAGGGTCAGCAGGTTGCGCTCGCGGTTGATCCTGGCCCGCTCGATCTGGGCACGAATGAAGTTGAAGTCCGGGTCATCACTGGTTCTGACTTCGTGCAGCTCCCGCAGGACGGGGATCATCGGTGCCAGATCCGCATAGGGGCGGTAGTAGTTGGCATCAATGGTATCCCAGGGCATGGCGTGGGGAAGTACGCTCTCGCCGAT
>JBJHAY010000106.1:0-10323 GCA_050485205.1 Gammaproteobacteria bacterium | reverse complement strand
CTACAGCCTGCGGGACCATGATACGGTTGACTACCAGGTCACCATCAATGACCCGGTTTTCTACAGTGAACCCTGGACCAACACCCGGGTCTTTACCAGACAGACAGATTTCGAGTTGATCGAGTATTCCTGCGAAGAAAACAACAAAAGCATGTGGGAAGGCCGTATCAAACCGCCGAATTACGATAATTGGTAAGTCGGCAGGGCCTTGAGCCGGAGCAATACCGACTCAAGGCCCTGTCATTATCGTTGTTGCCAGATCAGCAAACTGGGGGACCATTTATGAAGCTGACTTTTGGTAAACCACTCGCCGCAAGCATCGCCGCTGCCATAACGCTGTCCACGGCGATTTCCTCATCCGCCCATCATTCCATCGTCGCCGAATTCGACATTGCAACAGAATTCGAACTACGTGGCGCCGTAACCAAGGTGGAATGGTTCAATCCCCATATCTGGATCGGCCTTGATGTAACCGCTGAAGATGGCTCGGTACAAGCCTGGCAATGCGAGATGGGGGCTTCACCCAATCGTCTGATCCGACAGGGCTGGAAAAAAGATGACTTGCCCCTTGGCACGGTCATTCGAGCCACTGCCAGACCTGCCCGGGACGGCTCCAATACGTGCAGTGCCCGCTCCCTGACTCTTGATGATGGCACTGTGGTATTTGCCAATGCCAGGGGTGGCAACCAGTAGAGTTTTTTTGCCATGTCCGGCGCGGTTTAACAGCCTGTTGGAGGTAGTGTTGCAACAGGCTGTTGATTGTCTGCCGGGTGTGTTTACTGGCGCTGGTCCAGAAAATCAAAAATCTCCCTGGCGTAGGTCAGGTAGGCGGTAAGATGTTCTCCGCCGGGGACAGTGGCGTACACAGCATCTATGCCATGAGCCTGGAGTTCACTGGTGACCCGCTGCGAGGCTTCCACTGTGTTCTGGGTATCGCGGTCGCCATGAATCATCAGTACGCTTTTACCCTGTAATGCCGCGAATGGAAAGTCATCGGTGATGATTGGCCCGGCACTGGCGATGATTCCGCGAAAATACTCAGGATATTTTGCAACCAGATGGAAAGCGCCCGATGACGAAGGGTTCTGCCCATGGATGAAAACTCTCTCCCGATCGATCCCATATTCCTGACCGACCAGTTCCAGCACATAGAGAACATCCAGTTCAGCGCGGAGATTTTCCTCCTCGCTCCAGCCTAGACCCGGCACCGAGGGTCCCGTGGGCCTGTCCACTGGATAGGGGCTGCCATAGTAGGGCTGGGCAAGAGGACGATAGCCCATGGGAGAAATCACGATGTAGCCGCGCGCCCTGGCTTCACGCACCAGATCATTATCATTACGGTGGTTGTTGTTGATGCTGGTGCCGGCACGCAATGTCACCAACACCGGAAGCTGGCGGTCCGGAGCCCAGTCTTCGGGCACGAACAGACGATAGGGAATCGATTCTCCAGTACCAGGAAACTCATAGACCTTGTACTGTTCGCCGGTATGGCGATAGAGAGGAGTGCTGGAATCAGGCCTGGGTAGTGCGTCGGCCTGGAAGCGCTGCGCTGCAGCGGCCTGAGACTGACTTGGCGGGCTCAGGCTCAACATCACCAACATTGATCCGAATACCAATACAGGCTTCAACATGTCGGTATACTCCAGTTAAAAAACCAGGATACAGCCCAGATGGTTTCAACAATATCCGGGCCGCCTACGAAGATTACAGCCCGGATAGCGTTGTCAACAAACCATCAATCGTCAAGGAAGCGGCGCGCAACTTCCACGTCGCAGGTCTCATTGGAATGGGACATGGTGGGACGATAAACCCAGACATGGCTCCACTCCACCGGGGCGGTGAGATATTCCGGGTCTTCCACGACGCCAGCATAAACCAGGTTCTTGCCGTCATCACTGACACTGAAGCGCTCGGTCAGCTTCTTGCCGGTGCTTCCGGGTAGGGATGTGGACAAGCCCATGGGATGAGCGGTGAAGTTGGTGGTTTCCACCACCAGTGTATCCCCTTCCCAACGGCCCACTGAATGACCATGCAGACTTGGTTCGCCAGTGGCGGCACGGCCATCCAGATATACGACCCTTTCCGAATCCATCCAGTCGATTTTCATTACCACCCGGTCATCATGCACTTCAACGGAACTGGCTACCGGATAAAGCATCAGGGCAGGGGCCGCGATGGGAATACAGTCCTTTTGGGGTGTTTCCAATGGGTTGGTGTTGGCCATCGCTTCACGGCCCTTGTCAGTCACCGGCCAGCGCGAGGCGCCACCGAGGAAACCGAAAAATTCCTGACGCGGTGGGAACCAGGTGCCAGCGATGCTGGTAGCCGTGGCATCGCTTTCGTCATAGATGCTGCGGGAAGAAATATTGAGGGGCAGATAAGTGCCATCGGACTTGTAAAGTTCACGGCCCAGCAAGAGGCCACGTGGCTCGCGCCGGCCAGGATTGCCGTTGATGGTGACCACATCCCCAACTTGTACTGAATCCCTGGTGAAGCCCAACGGACTCAACACCGAGCCGGCACCCGCCTCGACTTCCATATGGCTGACTTCACCGTCAGGCCACTGGACCTCCAGGGTCATGTACACATGCGGGTTGCGGAAGCTGTATTGGGTAATGGTGCCGGAGACAGTGATGTCTTCCTGGGTATTGAATGCGGCTGCGCTATGGTGAGCCGATGCCGGAGCGACAAGCGCCATTGCAACAGCACAGGCCAGCACGGATTTACCGAGTCGGTTCATTGTAATTCTCCTCTGGATACTTGTTTTTGTTCTTGTGGTCGGGTGCATGGCAGTCAGACGTTCATGCCATCTGCAAGCGCTTCATCAGACCTTGTTGAACAAGAAAATGACAACATTTTCATCAACTGCTGCGTCCGAGAGGCTATGCCTGCCGTTACTGAAATCCGGCCAGTGCAATGGTTGCAATTGTCCCACTCGCTGAGTAGCAGTTCAACTTTTTTTTCCAATACGGCATAAGTCACAAGCCGGATATCGCGCCAGTATTCCTGACTCGTTCACCCCGAATAATGCCGATTGAGGCAACACCTCACATCTGATACTGTTCCCGCTGCACGGCTTGGAAATCCACTTCCCGCCTTCGGGGTCAGGTCTGATATGAGCATGAAGCCGCACCTGACCCGCCGATATTTACTGACAAGGGGTATCCGATGAAACCAAGAAAGTCCCTCTCCATTGCTGTATTTGGCGCCTGTCTGGCGATTCTCAACGGCTGTTCGGAAAGCAGCGACACCACGGCTGCCACCCAAGCGTCCCAGACGACGGCCGCCACTTCAGCGCCAGCCCCAGGTTTGCAGGCTGGCCCAGGCGAATTTACTGGCGTGGTTAGGGGGCCGAATGGTCCCGAGGCCGGTGTCTGGGTCATCGCCGAAACCCATGACCTGGACACCCGCTTCGCCCGCATCGTGGTGACCGATGACCAGGGCCGCTATCTGATACCGGACCTGCCCCAGGCCAACTATGACATATGGGTCAGGGGCTATGGTCTTGTGGACTCCGACAAGGTCCAGGCTGCGCCGGGCACCAATCTGGATCTGACGGCGGTGATCGCGCCGACTCATGCCGCGGCGGCGGAATACTATCCCGCGGGATATTGGTTCTCACTCCTGCATGTGCCCGAGGAGGAAGAATTCGAGGACAAACTGGCCAACGGCATCGGTCCCGGCATTCAGAACCGAGCGGATTATGTTCGTAACATCAAATCCGGTGCTTGCGTGGTATGCCATCAAATGGGCAACAAGGCCACTCGGGAAATTCCCGAAGCCCTGGGCGCATTCGACAATTCCGTGGAGGCCTGGACCCGCCGCATCCAATCCGGCCAAGCCGGAGGATTCATGGTCCGCAATGCCAGCACCATGGGGCTGGAGCGCACCATGCGCATGTTTGCGGACTGGAGCGACAGAGTGGCCGCTGGCGAGTTGCCCCCTGCCCCGCCCCGGCCCCAGGGCCTGGAGCGCAATGTGGTGATCACCCAATGGGACTGGGCCGACCCGGAGGCCTACCTGCATGACCTGGTCTCCACCGACCGCCGCAATCCCACTGTGAATGCCTATGGCCCTCTCTATGGGGCACTTGAGGAAAGCAAGGATTACGTCCCAGTGCTTGACCCCATCAACCACACTGCCACCCGCATCCCGCTTACCATGCGCGACCCCGAGGCCGGTCCGGTTTCCGCCCCTCCTCCCGCCCCGTCACCCTACTGGGGCGAACAGGAAATCTGGGACAGCAAGGCCAATGTGCACAACCCGATGATTGACGCAGAGGGACGGGTGTGGATTACCGCCCGCATCCGTGGCGCGGAAAACCCCGCGGAATGTCTGGAAGGTTCCGATCATCCTTCGGCGCAGCAATTCCCGGTGGAGCGTGCCGGTCGTCATCTTGGCGTCATAGACCCCGCCACGGGAGAATACACACACATCGGCACCTGTTTTGGCACTCACCACCTGATGTTCGCCGAAGATCAGAACGACACCTTGTGGACCAGTGGCGGCGGCCAGGTAATCGGCTGGCTCGACACCAGGCAGTTTCTGGAGACCGGGGATGAAGTGGCCTCCCAGGGCTGGACCCCCTTCATTCTCGACACCAATGGCAATGGTGTCCGCGACGACTATACGGAGCCGGGAGAGCCCATGGACCCCGCCAAGGACATGCGCCTCGGAGGCGGTTTCGGCTTCTATGCCGTCTCACCCGCGCCAGATGGCACTATATGGGGCTCCATGTTGGGCTATCCTGGAGCGGTGGCGCGCCTGGTGCCGGGAGACAATCCCTCGGAGACCGCGCTGCTGGAATACTATGAACTGCCCGTGGATGAAAATGGCCACCCCATTGAAGGCTTCTCTCCAAGGGGCATGGATGTGGATCGCGATGGCGTGGTGTGGGCGGCGCTTGCCAGTGGCCACATGGCCAGCTTTGACCGCCGCAAATGCCAGGGCTCTCTCAATGGCCCAGAAGCCACGGGACAACACTGCCCTGAGGGCTGGAGTTTCTACACGGAACCACTGCCGCAATTCAAGAACCTGGACATGCCGGGAAGCTCCGAAGGCAGCTATTACACCTGGGTGGATCAGTTCAACACCTTGGGACTGGGTGACAATACCCCCATCAATACCGGCAACCAGTCAGATGGCTTGCTGGTGCTGAATGACGGTGAGTGGGTAGTGCTGCGTGTACCCTATCCCATGGGCTTTTACACCAAGTGGCTGGATGGCAGGATCGACGATCCCAATGCCGGCTGGAAAGGTCGCGGCTTGTGGGCCACCATCAGCACCCGTGCACCCTTTCACATGGAAACGGGCTTCGGTACCAGCAGCAAGGTGTATCACTTCCAACTGCGGCCGGATCCTCTTGCCCGCTGAAGGCGGGCAGAGCCTGGGCTGGAGCGGCTGCGACAGGAATACAGAAACGCTGGAGCAACGTAGGGTTGACTCAACTGGGCTTCAGTGCGGCGCCAGCGGGCAAACCCTGAGGATCAGTCTCCAGCAACTGGCTTTTGAAAAAAGCCTGTAGTCGATGCAAGGGCATGGGCCTGGCAAAGAAGTAGCCCTGCCCCCTGTCGCAGCCCATTTCCATCAACATGCCTTCGGTGGATGCATCCTCTATCCCCTCCGCCACTAATTCAGCACCTAGTTCATGGGCAAGAATGATGGTGTTGCGCACGATTGCACAACGCCCCCTTTCCTGTTTCAGATTGCGCAAGAAAACCTTGTCCAGCTTGATGACACTGAACGGCAGCTGATCCAGATATTGCAGGGAACAATAGCCCGTGCCAAAGTCATCCAGCGATACCGCAACCCCCATGTCGACCAGTTGATGCAATTGCCTGGCGCAGACATCAAAGTCCGAGAGCAAGGCACTTTCTGTCACTTCCAACTCAAGCATGGCAGGCAAGACCTGGTACTTATCCAGCAGTCTGCTCACATCACCGATAAAGCCTTGGTTCAGCAGATTGAGCCCAGAAATATTGACAGCCATCTTGTGGAGCCTGATGCCGGCATTCTCACACTGCTTGATATCCCGCAGCACCCTTTCCAACACCCACCGGCTCAGTGAATGAATCAATTGACTGCCTTCCACCACGGGAATGAAACGCCCCGGCGAAATAGTGCCCTTCACTGGATCATGCCAGCGCAACAAGGCTTCGGCGCCATGTATCTGCCTGGTCTTGAGGTCATATTTGGGCTGATATTCAATAGCCAGATGACCATCATCCAGGGCCCGCTTGAAACGCCCCAGCAACTCGATATTTTCCTTGCTGATCTGATCAAGTCCGGGAGAATAGTGCAGCAAGCCGAGCCGACGGGATGCAGCGTGGCTGACACATATCTCTACTTTGCGCAGGGATTCCATTGCATCATCATCCCTTGAGACGTCGATCACACCACAGCAATAATCGAGAATGATGGGCACATCCTCGAACACACATGGCTGGTTCATGGTTTCCCCGAGCCAGCGCTTGAACTCAGGCTCACCCAGGTTCATGCCATTTCTCACCACCAGTGCCAGGTGGTTGGACCTGGGATGGAACAGCCCCATCGGACCCGGAAATTCCCGCTGCATCCGATTCGCCAACTGCAGGATCACGGATTCCCGTAACTTGCTGCCCAGGCGCATTTCAAATTCATGCAAATCAAGCAGATAAATCAGATAGATGCGTATTGTGTCGCGCCCCTCTCCTGGCCGCATGCCTCCGTTGATCAAGGTATCCACCAGAGCGTGGCGATTGGGTATTCCTGACTGCAGGTTATGGCTGAGACGCCACTGAATCTGACGAATATATTCCTTGATGAAGTCAGAGGAAGCACCAACGATCAAGCCGATCAGGATGAAAAAGCCCAAGCGGTAAAGCCAGTTGATTGTAAGTTGTTGCTCCCCGGTAAAGGTATCGATAGGGGTAAAGGGCCCCAGCAGAAGCCCCCCAAGGCAGCCGAAGGCAATGCCGCCCTTTACACCAAAAATCATGGCAGCGGCGATGATGACCACATACATGGAATGAGAGTAAACATACTTGATGCCCCCGGTGGCATGTACTAGCCAGAACACTGCCATGGCCAGCAACATCAAGCCCAGCAACGCTCCCCATTGCACCGCGGGATGCTTCAGGTCCGCCCTGTGGACTATAGAGGAAATATTCATGGCACCACTTCCTTCCAAACCAGGCTGCAGCGCCCTGACTACTGATGAAAATGTGCCAGCCCCTATGCGACACCTAAACTGCATGTGAGGCTAACATAGTGCCAGGGGACTGTTGAATAATGGCATAATGCCATCATGTTGTCGGAACAGTGCTGCCAAGGATACAAGTCATTGCCCAGACCAGGCTCGGGTGCTGTTCCGGAAAGGTGGCGCCACGCTACCAGTCTGAGCGGAGGATGGTTGACAGCCAGGGGAAATTACCAGAAAATGCACACCCTTCAGAGGACACGCACTCGTAGCTCAGTTGGATAGAGTACCTGGCTACGAACTAGGGGGTCGCAGGTTCGAATCCTGCCGAGTGCGCCACTGATACCTTGAACAATAAACGGCGGTTTCGTTGCGAAACCGCCGTTTTTTCTTTCCCAGCAAAAAATTTCTCAGACGAAAAAAAAGGCCTGTCAAGACAGGCCCTTTTTTTCTGATATGAAGTATCAGAAGTTGTAGTTGAAATTAAGGTTGTAGCGGCGGCCATAGAGATCACTGGTGCCGGCAAAGCCCTGAATGGCGAAGCGGGTCGACACCGAGGGAACCACCTGTGGCGATCTGTCAAACAGGTTCTGAATATTCAGACCCACACGCCAGTTGGCACCCGTGCTGGTTTCTCCAGTATAGGACAAACCGCCGTTCCAGAACGTATAGGATGAGATGCTATTGCGATCCACATCCACGCCCTCGGTCCACAGAATGTTGATGATCCTGGAGTCAACAAAGCGACCTTGCAGCATCAACCCAAACGGACCTACCCGGTAATTCGCGGTAAGGAAGCCGGTCAAATCCGGGGTATTGATGGCGCCTGAGGCATTCAACGGACTGCCACCCAGTGGCGTATCGCTGCGTTCAGCCACATAGCCCGCCAAGGCACGCAAATTGAAGGACTCATTCTGGTTGGCAAAGAAGTTCGGCTCAAAGCGGTAAGCCACTTCGTAGTCGATACCCCTTACCCTGGCCTGAGCCACATTGAGGAAGGTATTGTGGATGCGGTTGATGACCCCATCTGGATTCTGCTCGATCTGACTACACAGACTTTGTATGTTGTTGAGGAAGCACTCCTCGGCAATACGCTGGGCTCCCAAGGTGCTGACAGCGCCATCGATTTGCACATCATACCAGTCAACAGAAACCTGCCAGCCATCAAGGAATGCAGAGGATGGTGTCCAGACCACTCCAGCGGTCAAGGTATTGGCCACTTCCGGAGCAAGATTGGGATTACCGCCCTGAATCACAGAAATCTGGAATTCATTGTTATTGAATCTTGGATCAAGAACAACACCATTGGTGCCCTGGGCATCGAACAACTCAGAGAAGGTAGGCTCGCGTACGTCACGTGATTTGGTGGCACGAATACGAACGTCATTCAGAATCTGATAGTTCAAGCCCATCTTCCAGCTATTGACACCTCCGCTGCGCTCATAATCCGAACGACGGAAGGCGAAGTCGGTGGTAATGCTCTGCTCCTGATTGCCCACCATGCCACTCCAGATCGGCACGCTGATTTCAGCAAAGGCCTCCCAGACAGATGCATCCCCGCTGATGACGGGCAAAGTGGAAATGTAATGGAGGTTGGCACCGCCATTGGCATAGCCTGTGGGAATGCCACGAATGCCCAGAGCAGGATCGTTTCTGGGGGGGCCGAGCATATCCACACCAAGAGGCATGGCATCATCCCAGAAGTCCTGGTCACGCCAGGTCAGACCAGCCGCAAAATTGATGGATCCATGTCCCCATCCATCATGCAGATCACCTGTGAGCAGCAGTTCGGCAAAGGTTTGATTCACTCTGCCAATGCCGATTTTTGGATCACCATTGACATAGTCCAGGGCCGCCTGACTCATATTGCCAGCACCCATCACGTTGTGGGGCACACAATCACGCACGGTGTTGTCGAGTCCGATGGGAGAAGCCAAGGGTATTGCGCCAGGATCACCGGGATTGACGGCTCCCTGGGCGGAACGCGAAGAAATCCGGCCAGCTACGGCGGGAGAGGCAGCCAACTCGGCGGGTGACGGGTTATAGAGTTGCACGCGGCAAACGATGGCACCGGTGTCAGGATGTCGTACCGCATCCATGGACAGGAAGGCGCGGTCCACACGCCAAAGCTGACCAAAGGTATTGGTCCTGTCGGAACGACCTTCCTGCCAGACGCCACGCAGTTGCCAATCACGGAACCCGAGATCCCAGTCAAACCCCATGGCAAATGATTTGTTGGTGATGGTCTTGCGGTCGTTACGGTCGAAGCCGGGCTCAAGGTCACCCGCAAAAGCGCCGTTCTTGTGCAAGTTGAACTGGCTCATATTGTTGGCGATCATGGTCTGACGCACGTCTTCCGGCAAGTAGGCATTGTCTACCGCAATCTGTGGTGCCCAGATGCTGTAGTAGAGCGCGCCACCCCTGTTGGAAATATTGGAAGCATCCGTACGCCCAACCAGTGCCTGGGCAAATACCGAAAAATTGTCGGTGAACTTGTACTGCGCAGCAACAAAACTCGACTGGGTTTCATTGCCTGTACCCCCGATGCCGCCGCCAAAGGCGTCATTGGACAGCATGGCGTCGGGCCCACCGGATGTGGACTGGGTACTGCCTGGTCCACTGACGGAGGAAATATCACCCAGCACGAACGGTGCCAGGAACTGGCCATCGGGGGTAAAGCGCATACGATCCAGGGGAGTACCTGGTGCCAGAATCAGACCATAGGGAGAACTGGCGGTGGAGGCCACCCAAGGCATGGTGATCTGACGGGGATTGGTGCCGGGAGGATCAGTGGGGCTCCACGCGGGATTGGTGACAAAGCCCCAGCGTTGCATCTCCGGCACCTCGTGGGCCAGACGCTGGATCTGATGCATTTTTCTGGCCTCGAAGGAGCCAATCAGGTTCAACCTGCCATCCATGAAGGCCTTGCCACCAGCAATGGAGGTGTGCCACATGTGGCCATCGCCGAACTCATTGATACCCGAGCTGGCATCCACATTGAGGCCTTCGAATTCACGATCAAGCACGAAGTTCACTACCCCACCCACGGCATCCGCGCCATAGGCGGCGGATGCACCGCCAGTGACCACATCCACGCTGCGCATCAGCGCCGTGGGGAAAGCATCAACGTTGACCAGGCCATCCTT
>JBJHAY010000105.1:0-10351 GCA_050485205.1 Gammaproteobacteria bacterium | reverse complement strand
CTTGGGCTGGCAGGATGCATCGGGCTGGCTGCGCGCCGGAAACGCCGGTCAGCCAATTGAAATATCTGCCGTTTTCGGGCCTGCCACATTCAGGCCCAACTTGCAGGTTTAGAATGGAAGGGCCTGACGACAACAAAGAGGAGTCCCGTACCATGTACACACCCCTTCGTGTAGTCTGCCTGTCGGCCCTTCTGGCCGCAGCCCCCCATGCCCTTGCTAACGCCAACCCGGACGGGGCCAATCCCGCCTACGACCGGGCCCACGAGCGCGCCCATGAAAATGCCAGCGAACAGGCCCGCCCCTTCGATCAGCAGGGCGACCGCATGCATGAACAGGCACGCGAGCGCCGGGACATGACCCGCGAGGAGAAGAAGCGCCTCAAGGAAGAAAAGAAAGCTGACGGCAAATACAAGAAAGACAAGGACAAGGCCGACAGGAAACGGGAAAAGGACAGGGACGCGCAATCTGAAACGCCGCAACCCTGATCGCACAAGTCCTGATCCACACGGTATCGGTCAGCGCGGGGGCGGTTCAAGCCCCCGCCGGCCGAGCCAGCCCCGCCGCCAGAACGCGAACAGCATGCCAAGCCCGGCAGTCAGCATCAGCCCCAGCACCAGCGGATAACCGAACGGCCAGCTCAGTTCAGGCATGTTCCACGGTGATACTTCCGGATCGAAGTTCATGCCATAGATCCCGGCCACGAAACCCAGCGGAATGAAGATGGTGGCGATGATGGTCAGCACCTTCATGATTTCGTTCATGCGGTTGGACAGGCTGGACAAATACACGTCCACCAGCCCGGAAGCGATTTCCCGGTAGGTTTCCATGATGTCCATCAACTGGACCGCATGAACAAAACAGTCCCGCAGGAAGAAGATGGGAACGCCGTGTATCAGCCCACTGTCCCGTCTCAGCAGGCCATTGACCATTTCCCGGTGGGGCCAGATCACCCGGCGCATGGCCAGCAACTGATGACGGATACGGTGCAAGGATTCAACACAGGCAGGCGTAGGACGCTGAATCACCTCTTCTTCCAGGGATTCCAACTGATCTCCCAGTGTTTCAAGCGCGGGGAAGAAGGCATCGATGGTGGCATCGATTACGGCATAGGCCAGATAGTCGGGTCCGGCCCGGCGCATGCGGCCGCCCTGGGAACGTAGCCTGGTCCGCAGCGGGGCCAGTGAATCATCGGGGAATTCCTGAAAGGTCAGCAGGTAACGCTCGCCCAGCAGCAGGGAAATCTGTTCAATCTCAAAGCCCTTGTCGGGGCGGATGTGCTGCACCACCACATAAAGCTGGCCGTCGTAATCTTCGGTCTTGGCACGTTGATGGACGTTAACGATATCCTCGCGCACCAGTGGGTGAATGGCAAACAGATCGGCAAGCTCCTGGAGCAGGGCAACGTCACGCAGTCCCACCACATCTATCCACAAGGTTCGGTCACTCTGCAAGGCATGTCGGATGTCGTCGATACTGGCGTTGGCAGTTTCTGTCACATCGCTGGCATTGTAGGAGATGAGGCGGATGCTGGTGGGGTGAGCATTGTCGTCAGCTGCCATATGTCCGGGCGCTGCACCTGGCGGGTGGGGCTTCTTGATGCGCTTGTGGGGGAAGCGGCGCTGGCCCTCACTGTGCTTGTTGTGATTATGATTCTTGCGGGTGCTCATCAAATACAGTCCTCTGCAACCTTCAGCTGCTGCCTGTCAAGCCATTGCCTGTCCAGCGATTGACCCATGCATACAGTGCCACGGTCATTGGCGGCCTGGCAATGACCGCAAAAGGCATTGATGGACTTGTGGGGACAATGCCATTGAGAGACAACTTAACCTAAAAAGGGCAGGCTTCTTAATGTTTTTTTGACAAATTTTTAATATCCAGCTGTTGATGCTTCGGTACAGTGCGCTCCGTTTAACCCAACAATCATGGGGTACAGGAGAAGCATAATAATGAAACTGAATAAACTTGTGTCGGCAATCGCTGTCATCAGTGCTGGCCTTGCCGTCACTGACCAGGCCATCGCCCAGAACCAGTCCACCACATCGGAAAGCCAAGGCATCCTGCTCGCCCAGGCTCAGGTGGGAAACAGCAGCATTGCCGGTCGTGTTGTCAATGAAATCAGCGGCGTAGTGCTGGAAGGAGCAAGCGTCAGAATCGTGGAATTGAATCGCGAAGTCATCGCGGGCAGGGAGGGGGCATTCAACTTCGTTCGTGTGCCCGCGGGCACCTACACCCTGCAAGTGAACTATGTGGGTCTCGGTACCCGCACCATGAGCGTGGAAGTGGCGGCCAATGAGACTTCCCGTGTCACTATCAGCATGCGTCCTTCCGGCAATTTCGTCGATGAGATCATGGTGACAGGTCGTATTGCCGGACATGGCGAAGCCCTCAATATTCAGCGTAATGCCGCGACTTATAGAACAGTTGTTTCCGCTGACGCCCTGGCCCAGATACGTGAAGGTAATATCGGTGATGCCTTGGTAAGGTTGCCCGCGGTTTCTGTCGAAACCAGGGCCGGTGTGCAACGTACCGCTACCATTCGTGGCTTGGCGCCACAATACAATACCGTCACCGTTGATGGACTGCGCATGACCAACGTGGACGGCAACAGAGATATCGCGCTGGACTCCTTCCCCATCAACATGCTGGGCCGAGTCGAGGTGGTCAAGGCCAATACCCCTGATCTGCCAGCGGACGCCATTGGCGGCACCCTCAATCTGATCACCCGCAGCGCCTTTGACAAGGATGGCCCGATTCTGGAAGCGGAAGTGGGCACTACCTATAATGACGTGCGTGGTAACTGGAATCGTCAGGCCCAGATGGCCATCGGCAACCGCTTTGGCGAGCGTCAGCAATTCGGCGTATTTGCCTCCATGTCTTATTTCCATGATCAGCGTGGTTATGACACGGTGCAGTCCGACTTTGCCGTCAATGCCCAGGATCGCTACGATCTGACCCGTGCTCTCTACTACGATCGCTATGAAATCAAGGACAGGATTGGTGCCGGCCTGGCATTTGATTATCGTCCCACTGAAACCGACAAGTACTACTTCAAGTCACTCTATAATTACGACTATCGTGATTTGAACCACTATGGCACCGACTGGCGCCCCAACAATGCCCAGATCGTCTCGGAGCAGAATGGCAACATCGCCACCACCAACGGCCGTGTCGATGCATTTGCCTTCTATCGTGAACCAAAAAACGTGTTCCAAATGCATATTCTCGGTGGCGAGAACATGATCAGGGATTGGACAGTTGATTATCGTGTGGCATGGTCCAAGGCCAAGAAGGATTATCCGGAAACCATACAGATCATCAAATCCTTCAACGGGGTAGATCTGACCTATAACCGCAGGGTTCCCGATTTTCCCGAATTCCAGATTACCAACAATGTCAACGTCAACGACCCCAATGGTCTGGCATTCCGTCAATTGCAGGTCACCCAGGTGCCCCGTGTCGAGGATGAGTGGTCTTGGGATGCCAATTTGAGCCGTGACTTCATCGCTAACAATGGCACCATGTGGACCTTCAAAACCGGCGCCAGGATTACCACCAAGGATGCTTCCCAGGCGCAGCCTGACACCATCCGGTTTACCGGATTGGCGGGAATTCCAACTGTCAGCCTGTTGGAACATCGAGAAGTGCCTTCTGGATTCATGAGCGCTTCCGGTGGCAGGGCTCAACTCCTGGGCTTCTATCCCGATTGGCGCCAGTATGACTCCTTGGTCACACGAGGTGATCCATCGCTGACACAGAATCAGGCGGCCAGGCTGTTTTCTGACAGCACCAGGGCCAATGCCGACTTTGATATCAGCGAAGATATCTATGGTCTCTATTCTCAAGTGACGGTTGACTTCGAAAAACTTCAAATTCTCGGAGGAGTGCGCTGGGAGCGCACAGAAACCGAGAGCCGGGCCAATCGGGTCGTCACCGATGGCACCCAGGTCACTGGCGTGGAGCCGGTAATTGGCAGTGGCAGCTACAATAAATTGCTGCCCGGTTTGCACTTCCGTTACACCGCTACTGAGCAACTGCTTTTCAGGGCGGCAATTACCAAGGCGCTGTCACGGCCACCGCCCGGTGACCTGATTGCCTCGGTGCAGGAAAATGCGCAGTTGAACCAGAGAATCATTGGTAACCCGAATTTGCTGCCCGCCGAATCGGTGAATCTGGATTTCTCGGCAGAATACTATTATTCGGCAGCTGGTGTTTTGTCCGCCGCTGTGTTCCACAAGGACATCAAGAACTTCGTGTTCAATGAAACCAGAATCGCCTCCGACGGTGTCGACGAGCGTACCAGGGTGAATGGTGATGGTGGCGACGTGTTGGGACTGGAGCTGGTCTGGAATCAACAGTTCACCTCGCTGCCAGCACCTTTTGATGGACTGGGAATCGAAGCCAACTACACCCGCCTGGATTCCAAGGGCAGGTATCCTGGCAGGCTGAATGATGATCTGAGCTTCATCAACTCGCCAGACTACATTTTCAATGGCATTCTGTCCTATGCCAGAGGTCCTCTGGATATCAGGATACTCTACAACAAGCTGCCGGATCGTCTCGAATCAGTGGGTGGCCGCGCCGCTCTCGACCGTTACAATGCCGGGGTGGCGGTATGGGACATGGCAGTGCGCTACGACTTCATGGATAACTATCGCTTCTTCCTGAATATCAAGAACCTGACAGACGAGCCCACGGTGACCTACATTGGCAACCGTGACAATCCCACGCTGGTTACCTATTTTGGTACACAGTATAACTTTGGATTCCAATACAACTTCTGATGAAAAGACGTCATCTTCTCAATCTGGGCATGGGCTCACTGTTCACGTGGCCCATCATCGGCAGGTCGCAGGATAACCGCAGCAATCCCAGGTTGGTCAATGGGCCCATGGTGGCAGCGCCGTCTCCAGATGCCATTGGGGTCTGGATTCAGGGCAGCGAGGCGCTTGAAGCCGTGCTTGAAGTGGAGCGCTCTCCGTCTGACGGCACCGTGTTCAGAAGCGAGCCGGTCAGATTGTCGGCAGAAGATGATTTTTGCGCGGTACTCAGGGTTGACGGACTCAGACCGGAAACCCCCTATATCTACCGGGTTCTGGTCAATGGACGCCCGGACCCTTATCTGGGAAGGGCCTTGCCTTTCTCCACCAAGACAGCACCGGAGGCGGATGCGCGGCGGGATTTTACCCTGGCAATGGGGTCCTGTGCGCGCATCGCCACGGATGCTGACCAATTGATATGGAATGCTGTCGTCAATTCCAGACCTGACGTCTTTCTGTGGTTGGGTGACAATGTCTATGGCGACAGTCTTGTGCCGGACACCCTCAACAACGAGTATCGGCGCCAGCGCGCCGTTCCTTCCTATCAGTCACTCGGACATGCCGTGCCCCAGATCGCCATCTGGGATGATCATGATTATGGATTGAACGATCATGATTCAAGCAACCCCGTGAAGGACACTGCGCTGATGATGTTCAAGCGTTATTGGGGCAACCATGCCTATGGCCTGCCAGATGTGCCAGGCATTTTCTTCAGGCAGAGTTATGGCGCCGTGGATATCTTCGGACTTGATTGCCGCTATTGGCGTGATTCCAACGCTCAGCCGTCGACGCCGGAAAAGACCATGCTGGGCAGGCAGCAGTTGGAGTGGTTACAGCAGAAGTTGCTGCAAAGCAGAGCGGTATTCAAGGTGCTTGCCTGTGGCAGTGGCTGGTCCATGGCCAAGGGCGAGGGGGGAGACTCATGGGCCTCCTTCCGTCATGAGCGCGATGCCTTGTTCGACTTCATCCGCGACAATGGCATTGGTGGCGTGGTGCTGGTCTCGGGTGACACCCATGTGGGTGAGCTCAATGTGATTCCCTGGTCCTCCAGGGGTGGCTACGATCTCTATGATTTCGTGACCTCCCCCCTGGCCCAGCCCACCAACACCAACTGGCCAACACGCACGCCGGAGCAACGGGTGCGCCCTGTCTTCTTCTCCGACAACAATTTTGGCTGGCTGCGCTTCGAGTTCGATCCAGAGCCCAAATTGACTTTCAGCGTGGTGGATTCCAGGGGTCGCTTCGGTTGGCAACCCTTGACGCTGACCGCATCACAGTTGCAGGTGGGTGTGGAAAGCTGGCGCTCGGTGACTGATCCCAGCCTTCAGGCTTAGCCCGAAAATTACCCCAGTATTCCTGTCGTGACCGTCGCGGAGCAGTTTCTGAGCGCTGCTTGCTGGTGCCACCTTCTGGTTCAATGAAGCAACATATTGAAAATCGAGAAATTTTCAGTCGTCGTGTCACGCGCTTGACCTGGGAAAGTGGTTCAAGTATGGTCTAAATCGTTGCATTCACTTACCCATTCCACATAAGGACACATGGAGGTAGGTCATGTTCACCTCGAAATTGAAGTCCCTCATGGCAGCCACCTGTTTGGGTTTGCTGTCCTGGCAGGCCGCGATGGCCGCGCCCAATGCCGTAGAACCTCGCAGCGAACCCCGCGACCTGGATCAAATCGAGATCATCGGCAGTCAGCAGCCAAATTGGCGGCAAGAGTTGGAGCGATCCCAACTCAAGGTGTTTGAACTCTTCAGCGAGTTGGTGGGCGTCAAGGCCTTTGAGATCAACTGCCGGACCTGGCAGCCGGCTGGCTCACGTATTTCCCGCACCGAATGCAGTCCACGCTATCTGGACCGGATACGCGCGGTTGAAGCCAGAACCTTCGCCGACAGCATGCGCATGCTCGGCATGTATGGGGCGGTCATGCTGGTGGACCCTGATACCAAGCTCAAGCACTACGAACCGGCCCTGCGTGAAAAATGGCTGGAGGCACTGGCCCATCCGGAATTCGTCGCGGCGGTGGAGGAGTTCATCATGCTCCAGCAGCAGTACGAAGAGAGTACTGGCCAGCGCTGAAGTCAAGCAAGCCCGCCGAGCTTAATCGCTGAAGCTTCTGATCAGCGTCTCCAGGTTGCGTTCTATGGCCTGGCGCCAGTCATTGGCGGGGACTTCCAGTGGGTCCAGCACCACCAACCGCGCGCCCGCTGCCGTGATTGCCTGCTGGATGGGGGAGGCCGGTTCCCACTTGTGCAGCACCACCCTGATCCCGGCGCCGCGCAGGCGCTCCGTCAAGGCATCCAGGTCATCCTGGGCCCAATTGATGTCCTGCTTGATGAAATAACCTTCCACCTCGATACCCAGATCATGGCTGAGATAGAGAAATTCGTCCGCCAGGGCGAACAGCACTGGGTCCTCCGCCATCAACAAGGCAGCTTCCATGCGTGATCTCATGCCATTGAAATGGCGGCGCTCCTGTTCCAGGTTACTGGCGATGCGTGGGGCCTGGTCAGGATAAAGGCGTTGCAGGTCACGGGCTATGATGTCCAGGCTGGCCACCAGGGTAGCGGGACTCAGCCAGAAATGGGGCAATCTGGCGCCGGTGACCGGCGAAGTGGCGATGGGGATGCCGCCAGGCAGCAGCGACAGTGAGCGCACGGCATCGATATGCAGCAGGCGGATATTGACATCGCGCCCAGCCGCATAAAGCAGGTCTCCATCCCACAGGCTGGCCATGCTGATCACAAGCTCCGCCCGTTGCAGCAATGCTGTCTGATTGCTGGCCTGGCGCTGATAGTAATCCGCCAGTGCCGCGAGGGGCCGGGGGGGATCTGGCAGGTTGCGGACTTCGATGCCAGTGCCCTCGGTCAGGGCCTGGGTCAGATAGTACAGCGGCGCGGTGGAAGTCAGGATCAAGGGCTGCTGATCCTGGCCATGGGACCTTGGCGCTGACAGCAGCGTGGCCAGCATTATCAGTGACAGCAAGAGTGACAGCCGCGGGGACTTCATGGGCGTGCCTCCCGGTAGCGTGGCAGCAGGTTGCGCAACAAGGTGGTGAGCAGGAAGAAACAGGCGGCCAGCAGCACGATGGCGCCGCCGGAAGGCAGGGGCAGGTCGAAATGCATGGGCAGGAGGATGCCGCCCAGGCAGCTGAGGGTGGCGATGGCCATGCTGCCCAGCACGAAGCCGCGCAGACTGCGGCTGAGATTGCGTGCCGCGGCGGCGGGAATCAGCAGCAAGGCCTCCACCAGCACCGCGCCGATGATCTTGACGCAGGCCACGGTGATCAGGGTCAGCAGGATCAGGAACAGATATTCCACCAGGGCCAGGTTGACACCCCGCACGCTGGCCAGTGCCGGGTTGAGGCTGGTCAGCAGCATGCGGTTGTAGAACGGCAGGCCCACCAGGATGGTGATGATGGCGACCGCCAACAGTACATTCATGTCCAGATCATTGACGGTGATGATGGAACCGAACAGCACACTTTCCAGGATGTGGGTATTGACCCGGGCCGAGACGAACAGCAGCAGGGAGGCGCCGAGGGCCAGGGAGATTGCCAGGAATACCCCGATCAAGGTGTCCTGGGACAGGGCGGTACGGCGCTGAGTGTAGCGAAGCAGAATGGCGAAGCACAGGCAGAAACTGAACATGGACACATAGGGGGCCGTGTAGGATTCGCCGATCAGGACGCCGATGCCAACCCCGGTCATGGCGGCGTTGCCAATGGCCTGGGAGAAAAACGCCATGCGCTTGGCCACCACCATGGTACCGACACAGCCAAGCAGCGGGCCGATGACCAAGGCGCACAGCAGGGCATTGATGACGAAACCATAGGCAAAGGTCTGGGGCAGGTGCCCAGCCAGGGCCAGCGCCTGGAATTGTTCACGGATGATGCCATAGAAGCTGTCCATCACGATGGCTCCAGCGCGGCGTGGGCAGTGAAATCACCCTGCATCATTGCCGGTGTCAAGGTTTCCGCCACTGGGCCATGGGCCAGTAGTCCCTGGTTGATGACGCTGACACTGTGGCATAGCCGCCGCACCTGCCCCAGATCATGGTTGACCCAGAGTACGGTGGTGCCCTTGGCGTTGAGGTTCACTATCAGTCGTTCCAGTAATTTGCCGCCGCTTTCATCCAGGCTGGTCATTGGCTCATCGAGAACCAGCAAGGCCGGTGGCGGCAGCAAGGCCTGAGCGAACAATACCCGCTGTCGTTCGCCACCGGAGAGCGAGCCCAGCATGAGACCCTCCTTGGTTTCCATGCCCACCTGCGCCAGCACCTGGCGAAAGATTGCCCGGTCGGCATAGGGCAGACGACCAAAGGCTGGCTTGTCCTGAGCAATGATGGCCATGAAGTCGGCGACTGTCAGAGGCAGTGTCTTTTCCATGTGCAGTTGCTGGGGCACGTAGCCGATGGTGTCATCCTCGGTCCAGTCCATGCGGATCTCGCCAGCGTGGGGCATCTGACCCAGCAGGCAGCGCAGCAGTGAAGTCTTGCCGCCGCCATTGGGACCAACGATGGCGTGGAGTGCCCCGGCGGTGATGTTGAAGTGCATGGGCGCCAGAATGGGATTGCCGGCTAGCCGCAGCGACAGATCCCTGACCCGGATGGCAGGCCCCTTCACCGTGGCACCGTGCTCAGAATCGCGGCCCGCAGGGTTTCCAGGTTGGCGCGCATTTCCTCTTCGAACAGTTGCGGGCTGTAATCGCCGTCGGAGATATGGGAAAAGGAAAACACATTGACCCCGGTTTCGGCGCGAATGGTATCCGCCAGGCGATCGGCGAAGTAACGCTCGCCGAACATCACATTCACACCAGAGGACTGTATCTCGGTGATGGTCTGGGCCAACTGCCGCGCGGTGGGCTCGACCCCGTGGCGGGGTTCGATCACCGCGCTGATGGCAAGCCCGAATTCCTGCATCAGATAGCCATAGGCGCCATGCATGGTGGCGGCGCGGAAGCGGCTGCTGTCGAGGCTGGCAATGTCATTGGCGAACTCTGCCTTCAAGCGCCGCAGACGGGTGGCGTAGGCGCGGCTGTTGCGGCGGTACTCCTCGGCGTTGGCGGGATCAAACTCACCCAGGCGGCGGGCGATCTCGTAGATTTGCTGGATGGCGGTGTTGATGGAGATGAAGGTGTGGGAATTGACCGACTGATCGCCCTGACCGGAAACCGGCATCAAGGCCACGTTGTCGTTGGCATGAATCAGCGGCACCTCCCCCTCCACCGCCTGCATGATTTCGAAGGCCCACTCATCGTGGCCGATGCCATTGACCACCAGCACGTCCAGGGTCTGGGCACGGCGCATGTCTTCCGGCAAGGGGCTGTAATTGTGGGGGTTGTTGCCGGCGCTGATCAGCGGCACCACATCGGCCCGGTCGCCGACGATATTACTGACGAAACTGTAGTAGGGGTGCAAGGTGATCCCCACCGTCATGCGCTCGCCATTTTTGAATGTCTGGGCATTAACCGGCAAGGCAACAATGATCAGCAGGCCCATCAGCCACATGTAGGAGCGAGCCCTGCTCGCGACAGGAT
>JBJHAY010000104.1:0-10366 GCA_050485205.1 Gammaproteobacteria bacterium | reverse complement strand
CAGGCACTATGCTCGTACAGAATTTGCCGATAACTTGATGAGAAGAGATAACAGAATCAGTGTCAGAATCTCCGGCAGGGATCTGTCGGAACTGCAAAAAAGGGCCATGGAGGAGGGGGTTCCCTATCAATCCCTGGTGGCTTCCATCATCCGCAAATACCTCGAAGGCAGTTTGCGGGAAAGCCCCGATGCCCTACCCCCCGACTCAGAGCACGACTGATCCCCCCTTGCAGGAGCGAGCCTTGCTCGCGACCTTGCTACTGTCCCTTTACCATCCCTTTTGTCATCATCCCTTTTGTCCTCGTGAAATGTTTCCATGACAGAACGCCCTCGCAGGCGACAGAATTCGTCGCGAGCAGGGCGCCCGCTGCCACAGACAAAAATGCTTCTACATCGGCACCAGCTTGACCGGCTTGATGTCGATACTTTCCCACACCTTGCCGGTCACGTAGGGATCCTGCCGCAGATGAGCCTCCAGGCTGGCGCGGTCGGGAAATTCCAGATGCAGGGTGGAGCCGATCATTTTCTCCCCCGTGGCATCCAGGATCGCTCCTCCACTCTTGAAAGCGCCCTCGGCGATCAGCTTTTTCACTGCCGCCAGGTGAGCTTCCCGGTGCCGCATGCGCCGTTCCAGGGCTTCCGGGTCGGTGTAATCAAGGGCGGTGACAACAAATTGCATGGGTTTACCTCAAATGGCGGTTGAAAAAGGCCACGGTCCGTTCCCATGACAGGTCGGCGGCTGTCTGGTCGAAGCGTGGCGTGCTGTTGTTGTGGAAGCCGTGGTTGACGTCCTGGTAGACATGGGACTCAAAGTCCACTCCCGCCGCGCGCAATGCTTCATCATAGGCTGCGGCGCCGGCCATGATGCCGGTGTCGAGACTGGCATTGTGGATCATCAGGGCGGCGCGGATGTTGGGCACCTGGTCCGCCGCTATCTGACGGCCATAATAGGCGACTCCCGCAGCCATTTCTGGCAGGGTGGCGGCCATGCGGTTGACCACGCCACCTCCATAGCAGAAGCCTACCACCCCTACCTTGCCGTTGCTGTCTGGATGAGACTTCAGGTAATTGAAGGCGGCCACCCAGTGCTCGAACATTTCCTCGCCGTCCAGTTCCGACTGCATGGCGCGGCCGTCGTCGTCATTGCCGGGCCAGCCCCCCATTGGGGAGAGGGCGTCGGGACCCATGGCCAGGAAACCGGCCACGCCCAGGCGGCGTACCACGTCATCGATGTAGGGATTGCGTCCCCGGTTTTCGTGAACCACCAGCACTGCCGGCAGGGCACCGCTGGTGTTGGCGGGCTTGACCACATAACCCTGCCACTGGCGTGGAGAAGGATAGTTGACATAGTCGCTGACGATACGGGGATCATCGGGGGCCACGTCCTGGGCCTGTGCGTAGTTCGGACTCAGGCTTTCCAGCAGAGCGGCGGCGCTGATGCCACCCAGCGTATACTTGGATGCCCGCTCCAGGAAGTCACGGCGGCTCATGCCGCCATGGACGTATTCGTGGAAAGCTTGCAGTACTTCCGGATTGAAATCCGCCGCGGTCTTGTCAGGTTTTGCCATTTTGATTTCCCCTCTGTTGATCAATATACCCTGTTGGAGCGAACCCTGGGCGCAACAGCATCAGCCAGTCAACATCACGGCTGTGGCCGGGGTGCAATCACACAGGGCTCACACCTCTGAAATGAACTTGGTGATCAGGCAGGCTTCCAAGCCCTCGATGCCCTCCTCGCTACCATGGCCGCTCTCCTTGACCCCACCAAACGGTGATTCGGGCACGGAAATGGCAAAGCTGTTGAGGCCTATCATCCCGGCCTCCAGCCGCTCCCCAAGCAGTTTCAAGCGCCTGCCCGAGTCAGTGAAGGCATAGGCCGCCAAGCCATAGGGCAATTTGTTGGCTTGCTCCACCACCGCATCGAAATCATTGAAGGCATTGATGCAGGCCACTGGGCCAAAGGGCTCCTCGGTCATGATGCGGGCACTGTCGGGGACATCCGACAGCACTGTAGGGGCATAGAAGAAGCCCGGTCCTTCCAGGGGCTTGCCGCCAATATTGAGAGTGGCTCCTTGCCGCACCGCGTCATCCACCAGTGCCGCCACCGCGTCGCGACGGCGGGAGTGAATCATCGGCCCCATCTGATTGCTTTCATCGAGGCCATTGCCCACCTTCATTGTTGCCACCCGCTCGGTGAAGCCCTGGACAAATGCCGGGTAGCGAGACTCATGCACATAGAAGCGGGTGGGGGAAACACAAACCTGGCCGCCGTTACGGAATTTGGACGTCACCGCCATGTCCAGCACCTTGTCGAGTTCCACGTCCTCGAACACCAGCACTGGGGCATGGCCACCCAATTCCATGGTGGTACGGATCATGTTGTTGGCCGCCAGTTTCATCAGTTCCTTGCCCACTGGGATGGAGCCGGTGAAACTCATTTTGCGGATTGTCCCGGAGGCAAGAATGTAAGGGCACACTTCGTTGGGAACCCCGTATACGACTGACAGCACCCCATCGGGCAAGCCAGCTTCCTGCAATGCCTTCGCCATCAGCAGGGCAGAGGCGGGGGTGTCTTCGGCGGGTTTGATCACGATGGAGCAACCGGCACCAAGGGCGGCGCCGATCTTGCGGGCGGGGTTACCCAGGGGGAAATTCCAGGGTGTGAAGGCAGCCACCGGCCCCACTGGTTCCTTCACCACCAGCATGCGCGAACCGGCCTGGCGCTGGGTCAGCACCCGACCATAGGCGCGACGTCCTTCCTCGGCGTACCACTCCAGCACTTCCTGGGCCATGTGCAGTTCGATGCGGGTCTGGGCCAGCACCTTGCCGGACTCCATGGTAGCGATGCGGCACACCTGATCGCCCCAGGAGGCAAGGATCTCGGCCCCCTTGCGCAAGATCTGGCTGCGCTGTTCAGGCAACATGGCGCGCCAGACACGAAAGCCTTTTTCAGCGGCTGCCAGGGCACGGTCCAAATCCTCGCGGGTGGCATGGGGCAGATCCCCCAGCACTTCGCCGGTGGCGGGATTGATAACCTGTTCGCTGCGGCGGTTTTCCCTGGATATCCACTCGCCGTCGATGAACAGCTGCAGTTCGGGATAGGGGCTTTGCTTGGCTTGCGCCATGCTGAGGATGTTTTGCATGCTGAGATCCTGTCGATGTACTTGCTTGTTCAATGATGGCCGACATCCCTCAAATAATCAACGCATGCCCCGGTGGCGCCAGACGTTGCTTAACGACGTTAATGGTTCATGTGCCCTGCATGGGCCTGATCCACAAGGTATAATCCTGTGCTTTGAGCAAAAGCACTTCGTGATTCGGGTTCCCAGCGGTGCCCGGGGCAGGAACCCAGAAAAATAGCAGGAGTAGTGATCCATGACTGATGCCACCCCCATCCCCAGAAGCGACAAGTACCAGCGCATTGCCACCGAAGAAGCCTTCGCGCCGGCGGAAATGCTGAAAATGTACCGCCAATTGTTCGAAAGCGGCAGCGTCAAAGACCCCGGTTTCGACAGTCTCTGGGGTTTTTACTGCACCTCCATGTCACCACGGGCCATTGCCATCAGGGCCAAACTGGTGGACCTGGGGGAGGAGCGTATCGCCGACATGGACGCCACCGGCATCGATCGGCAGGTGATTTCCCTGACTTCCCCTGGCGTGCAAGTATTTGATCGTGACACCGCTGTGTCCCTGGCCCGTGACAGCAACGACATGCTGGCCGATGCCATGCAACGTCATCCCGACCGCTTCAGTGGACTCTGCGCCATCGCTCCCCAGGCCCCGGATCTGGCGGCCCAGGAACTGGCCCGCTGCGTCAAGCTGGGCTTCAGGGGCATCATCAATAACTCCCACACCCAGGGTGAATATCTGTCGGACCCCAAGTACTGGCCCATCTTCGAGGCAGCAGAGGCCATGGACATGCCCATCTACATCCATCCCAACTCACCGCCGCCGAAAATGATCGAGCCCTTTGTGGAAGCAGGACTGGATGGCGCCATCTATGGCTTTGCAGTGGAAACCGGCCTGCACCTGCTGCGCATCATCACCGCGGGCGTCTTCGACCGCTTCCCCAATCTCAAGATCATCGTCGGTCACACCGGAGAGGCGCTGCCGTTCTGGATGTACCGCCTGGATTACATGCACGGCGCCAGCGTCAAGGCCAATCGCTACGAATGCATGAAGCCGCTGAAGAAGAAAGTCAGTGATTATCTCAAGGAAAATGTCTACGTCACCAACAGTGGGGTGGCCTGGGAGCCCTCCATCAAGTTCTGTCAACAGGTGTTGGGGGTGGACAGGGTGATGTATGCCATGGACTACCCTTACCAGTTCGTGCCTCAGGAAGTGCGTGATCTGGATGCCATGGACATGAATGACGCCGACAAGAAGCAGTTCTTCCAGGGCGTGGCCGAAACCGTCTTCAAACTCTGATGCCGACAGGCCCCTGCGGGAGCGGGCCCTGAGCGCGACCTGTGGTTGTATCCAGCTTCAGCTGCTTGTTTCTGTTATACAAGTCCAGTGGCTAAGCCGGGTATCAGGGGCTTTGGCAATTGAAATGCGCGGCAGGATGCGGGAGGCTGATCTTGACAGGTAGATTTGGCCAAGGCTATATCAATTGAGAACGATGTAGCCGCGGCCGCGCAGACAATTGCGCAGCACCATGTCCTGCTCTGCCAGGCCTTCCCTGGCGCCACGTACTCCGCCACTGACGGCGCCAACGCCGGCGCCGCGTTGCGCGGTGCTGGTGTTACCCACTACCGCGCCCAAGACGCCACCAACCGCGGCGCCAGTGGCGGCGCCGGTCACCGCCGGTTCTGCCCGGCTCACTTGTGAGGCATAGGTCTCGCATTCCGCCAGATCCTGGTTGTACCTGGCGACATCGATGCCTTTCGTGTCGACAATGGGAGTCTTTCTGGAAATGGAAGTACAGGAGGTCAGCAGCGCCACGGCCACCGCCATGATGATTCCCGATCTATGCAATGAAGATAACGGCATGATACTGATGACCTCCTGGCCTTGCATCGTATTGGTTCCCGGTCGGCCGTGTTGCGGCCTTGCCGAATAAAACGGTCAAGGCCTGGTGGGGTTGACAGGACTGCCAATCCAGGGTGGGCCGGTATACAATCCGCGCCTTTCGTCATCATGCTCAACTACCCAGGCAATACCATGCAAGCATCCAAAACCAATGTGGTTCTCATCGGCATGCCAGGCTCTGGCAAAAGCACCATTGGTGTCCTGCTGGCCAAGCGCAGCGCCAGAAATTTCGTTGATACCGATGTGCTGATCCAGGCCCGTGAGGGGCGCCCGCTGCAGGACATCGTGGACAGGGATGGTTACCTGGCGCTGCGGGAAGTGGAGGAGGCGGTACTGCTGAGTCTGGATCTGTCACACCATGTCATTGCCACCGGTGGCAGCGCGGTCTACAGCGAGGCGGGAATGGAGCATCTCAAGCGCAATGCCAGGGTGGTGTTTCTGGACCTAAGCCTGCCGGCCTTGCTGCAGCGGGTTACCGACATGGAGACCAGGGGCATCGCCAAGCGACCGGACCAGAGCTTTGCCGACCTGTTTGCGGAGAGATGTGCACTTTATCGCCGCTATGCCGACATCACCATTGCTTGTGATGGCCTGGGGCACGAGGCGGTATGTGACGCGGTGATGGCGGCACTGGACGAGGCGGCAGACTGAGCCTGCCGCGAGACTTTACCGGGGCTCAGGGTGTCGCCAGCTTCAAGCCGACAATGCCGAGAATGATCAGCGCCACGCTGATCAACCGCGCCGGACTGGCCACTTCCTGGAACAGGATGATGCCCAGCAGCACGGTACCGATGGCGCCCACGCCGACCCACACACTGTAGGCAGTGCCCACCGGCAGGCTGCGCATGGCAATGCCCAGCAGCCAGATGCTGATCGCCATGGTGCCGAGGGTCCAGACGCTGGGCCAAAGCCGGGTGAAGCCCTCGCTGTACTTGAGGCCGATGGCCCAGGCAATCTCGAACAGGCCCGCCAGCAGCAAAATCAACCAAGCCATATACCATTCCTCAAATTCACGCCTGCACCGCAAGCGACCCACCCTCTCTGTAGGAGCCTGCCCTGCAGGCGACCCATCTCTCTGCACGAGTCGCGATCTGTCTATATCGCGAGCAGGGCTCGCTCCTACAGGAAGTTGGCGATCTGTTCGGCGACCTGGTCCCAACAGCGGCCCAGGGCCCGCACCAGGGCTGGGTAGCCGTCATCTTCCAGGGGCACCTGCACCAGGAAATTGCGTTGGGTGATGATGGCGCCGTCGGCAGCGCGCAGTTGCCACTGGCCGCTGGCTACCGCCTGGCCGTCATGACGGCCCTGGAAGCGGTCCACTTCCACCCGCAGTTGAGGAGCATCACGCGGCCCGGCAGTGTCGTCGATGATGCGGGTATCTGGCAAGCGCGCCGCCAGACCTTGACGCAGGCCACGCTGCAACTGGCGCCCCAGATTTTCCGCCCAGCGGTGATTGGCGGCATTATTGAGGGTGATGTCGTCCAATTGCAGCACGATGCCATCATTATCGAGAAAACTGGCCACTACCAGCGGACGTACCACCAGCATCCCGGCCGCCTGGCTGTCATCGATGGAGCTGTCGACATTGGCGCCAGGCAGCACGTAGCGGGTGATGCCTGGCGCCCGCGAGGCACAGGCTGTCACCAGGCACAGGGCCAGCAGGGCAGTCAGCAGGCGAATTTGAGTCATTGCTTTCTCCATGCGGATATCAAGATGAGGCATCAGCGGCGCTGGGCACGAGGCTCGGGGTCTTCCACCGCGCGGCGGTCAAAGATCAGGGCATTGGGCTGATCCCCCAGAGTACGGGCCACGGGCTGCAAGTCCCGCATCAAACGCTCCAGGCTGCTCATGGTCTGGGTCAGTTCCTGATAGGCAGTGGAATCCGGGGCAAAACCCTGCATGGTATCGCGCAGTTCTGCCAGGGTGCGGTTGATATTGTCAGGAAGCCCTTGCAGCCCCGGTGATTCCACCAGGGCCTGGACGGCGCCGGCGATTTCCTTGACATCGGCCAGGATGGCCTCGGAGTTGGCCAGATTGGCTTCCAGCCGTGCCAGCACCGGCTCCACTTCCAGGGCATTCAACTTGGCCAGCAGGTTGGTGATTTGAGCCTCGATCTGGGCCAAGCCGCTGGAACTGGTGGGGAATACGGGACGCTCTTCGTAACTTGTCATCAGGTACATGGAGGTCGGCGTCGCCTGGAAATCCAGGTCCACATACATGGCGCCTGTCAGCAGACTGCCGGTCTTGAGGCTGGCGCGCAGGCCCAGGGCGAAGAGTTGCTCGAAGCGGGTGCGCCACTCAGCGTCGGACAGAGTCTGTAACTCTCCAGGCCTGGCAATACGCTGGGGCTCGACCCTGATCAACACGGGCACTCCATATTGCTGATCGCTGTCGGCCCGCGGCATCGTGAAGTTCCAGGGTGCATTGACCACAGTGCCCACCCGCACGCCGCGGAACTCCACCGGGGCGCCCCGGGTCAGGCCGCGGATGCCATCCTCGAACAGCAACACGAACTCAAGGAACTCGTAGTAACTGTCCTGGCGCGCGCTGTCTTCGTCAGGGTAGAGAAAGAAGCTGGCATTTTCCGCTACTTCACTCCCCGGCACTTCATCCAGGTAGCCAAAGGTGATGCCGCCCACCAGCAGCGCCTCCAGTGATTCCACGCTGACTCGGATGCCTTCCGAGTCCAGTCGCAGGTCGACACCACTGCTGGGCCAGAAACGGGTGTTTTCAGTGATCATCACGTCATAGGGACTTTCGATGAACAGGCGGTGATGCATCAGGCGCTCTTCCACCTGGAATTCGGCTTCCGCCACCCGGCCCACGATCAATCCCTGGTAACTGACGGGGTCGCCCACCCGCAGGGAATTGCCAACCGCGCTCACCAGTTGGATGTTTTTGCCGGCACTGCCGCTGGAAGAGATGGGCGGTTGCTCCAGTACCTCGAACTCCCGGGCACTGTCGTCGCTTTGACCTGGCAGTAATTGGATATACGCGCCCGACAGCACCGTGCTCAAGCCACTGATGCCTTCGCGGCCGATGCGCGGCTTCACCACCCAGAACAAGGTATCACGCGCCAGCATGCGCTCCGCGCTTGGCACCATGCGGGCGGTGACCACGGTCCGGCTCATGTCTTCCGACAGACTCACCTGCTCGACCCGTCCCACTTCCACGTTGAGCAGACGGATCGAAGTGCTGCCGGCGCCAATGCCCTCGGCATCACTCATGTAGAGGGTGATCAGGGGGCCGCGTCCCGTGATGTTGTCATACACCAGCCAGGCGCCGATGAGCACGGCCACTATCGGCACGATCCAGATAGGGGACAGGCGGGTTTGCGGGCGTTTTTGCGCCAGATAGGGATCGTTCAACTCTTCTGTCATGGAGTCACTTCCTGTCCTCGGGCAGGGGCTGATGTCTCGGCGCTGGTGGGGCCATCCCATATCAACCTGGGGTCGAAGGTGATGGCCGCCAGCATGGTCAACACCACCACCCCGCAGAATGCCAGCGCCGCGGGCCCCGGTGTAACCGACATCAAGGCATCGGCTCTGATCAGGGCCACCAGCAATGCCACCACGAACACATCCACCATGGACCAGCGGCCGACGAATTCAGTGACCCGGTACAGCCAGGTGCGGGTGGCGTTGTTCAATTGATCGCTATTATTGATCATCAGGCACAGCCAGGCCAGTACTGCCAGCTTGGCGATGGGTACGAAAATACTGGCGATGAAGATGATGCTGGCGATGGGCCATGAGCCGGTGGCCCAAAGCTCCGCCACGCCGCCGATGATGGTGGATGCCTGGGTCTTGCCGAGCGTGGTGGCGGTCATGATGGGATAGACGTTGGCGGGGATGTACATGACGGCGGCTGCCACCAGCAGCGCCCAGGTATGTTGCAGACTGTGCGGCCGACGTAGGTGTAACTTGTCGCCACAGCGGCGGCAAAGGCCATGACCCTCGGCATCCAGGGCACTGATCAGGCCACAGGTTTCGCAGCCAGCCACCCCTTGGGAGGCTGCGGTGCGGCCGCGTTGGATGCCCTCTGGGGCCATGGGCTCGCCAGCCAGGGAAAACCACATCCAGTCAGCGTCGATGGACTGGGTGGTGAACAGCAACAGCACGGCAAAACAGCAGAAGGCCCAGAATCCCAGGCCCAGGCCAATGTCAGCGCTACCCGACAGCTTGATAAGACTCACCAGGGCACCAATGATGAAGACGTCGGCCATCATCCAGGGCGCCAGATGTGACAGGGAGCGGGCGATGGTGTGATTGTAGGGGAGTGGCTTGCCGCGCAGCAGGCCGATCTGGAGCCAGATCACCGCGGCCAGATAGACCGCTGGCAGCACGATGATGGTGAGAAACACGGCGACGGCCACCAGGGGCTGGTTGAAACCTATCAGAGTGGTGGCGGTCTGGGACAGTTCAATGCGATTACCAATGCCGCCCACTTCGAAGCTGACGAAGGGGAACAGAACCGCGAAACCAAGGGCAAGCAATGCGGTAAGCGCCAAGGCCATGCTGCGCTGTGCAGGCCGATAGTGGCGCTTGACCAAGGTGTGTCCACAACGAGGGCAGTCGGCGCGCTCGCCAGGGCGCAACGCGGGGAGCGAGACAACCCAGTCACACTCATGACAGGCACGCAGGCGGCGCCTTGAAACGGCCGCTACGGGTGGGGTGGTGGTCTGCGTGTCTGCACTTTCAGACCTGATCTCTGTGGCAGATCCGATCTCTGGTGTTGTTTGAGTTTCACTCATCAAAGGCGGCCGCAGCAGGAAGACAGATGCAAAGTCCTGGCTAGCATACCACTTTCGGGTCCGCCCGTTTGTGCTTGTGCGTCCTGGCCTCAATACCCTTGCCCATCAATTGCTTGATGGTCTGGTCGGAATAGAGTTGTGAAAGGGCAGGGGCGTGCCTCCTTCATGGTTCATTCAGTGGGTTCCAGCCACTGCTGGTTGATGAGGGAGACCTCCCTTTCGAGGCTCAAGGGGCTGCCTTGCATCAGGTTGTCCAGCAGGCTGTCCAGCAATGCCGGACCACTGGCTGGCAGATATTCATTGGCTGTGTTGGCAGGCAACTGCAGGCTGGCCACCAGGGTCCAGCCCTGGGTGTCGTTGCGACAGGCGACATTTTCAGTGGTCACGACAGCGTCGGCAAGGCGATAAAGCCGACAGTAGCCGGATTGAATGTGTTCGAAGCTGAAGCGTGTCGAAAGCTCGGTGCCCCCCGCCAGGATGCTGCTTTCTCCACTGGGCAGGCTGTCCAGAAGATTGGCGTAATCCACCAGTTGCGGCATTCCCCGTGACTCATCGCGCATGGCGGAGGGTGCCAGGTAGCCA
>JBJHAY010000103.1:0-10366 GCA_050485205.1 Gammaproteobacteria bacterium | reverse complement strand
ATCCTGTCGCCTGCAAGGCAGGCTCCTACAGGCCATGGGTCGCGAGCAGGGCTCGCTCCTACAGGGGTGACAGCTCAGCCGTCCATGCCCTCGTTCTCAGGGTAGGTCAGGAATTTCACCCCAGCCATTTTCTCCAACATCCTCACCACCTGGCTGCTGTAACCAAACTCATTGTCGTACCACAGGTACAACACACAATGCTTGCCATCGGCCTTGGTGGCAGTGGCATCAAGGATCGCCGCCTCGCGGGAACCAACAAAATCACTGGACACCGCGTCCGGAGACTCGGTATAGCCCAACTGATTCTGCAAGGGTGAATGCAAGGCAATGATGCGGAAGTAGTCGTTCAGCTCAGCCGCCGTGGTTTCCTTCTCCAGCGCCAGGGTCAGAATCGCCATCGACACGTTGGCCACCGGCACCCGCACCGCGTTGCCGGTCAACTTGCCTTCCAGTTCCGGCACCGCCTTGGATACCGCCTTGGCGGCCCCGGTCTCGGTCAGCACCATGTTGAGAGCGGCGCTGCGGCCGCGGCGGTCGGCCTTGTGGAAGTTGTCAATCAGATTCTGGTCGTTGGTGTAGGCATGCACGGTCTCCACATGGCCGTGGACCACGCCATATTTCTCATTGAGCAGCTTCAGCACCGGCGCAATGGCATTGGTGGTGCAGGAAGCGGCGGTGATAATCTTATCTTCCGGCTGGATGCTGTCGTGATTGATGCCGTAGACGATGTTCTTGAGGTTGCCCTTGCCCGGCGCCGTCAGCAATACCTTGCTGGTGCCCTTGGACTTGAGATGCAGGGACAGGCCGGCTTCGTCACGCCACTTGCCGGTGTTGTCGATGATCAGGGCATCCTGGATGCCATACTCGGTGTAGTCGATGCTGTCGGGGCTGTCGGCATAGATCACATGGATCACATTGCCGTTGGCGATGATGCGGCTGTTCTCGGCATCCACCCGCACTGTGCCGGCGAAGGAGCCGTGAACCGAGTCGTTGCGCAGCAGGTTGACGCGCTTCTCCAGGTCGCCATCGCCCTGACGCCTGACGACGATGGCGCGCAAGCGCATGATCTGCCCGGCGCCGGTTTGCTCCAGCAGCAGGCGCGTCACCAGACGGCCAATGCGGCCAAAGCCGTAGAGCACGATGTCAGTGGGTTTTTCGATAGGCTTGTAATTCACCCCGATCAGGTGGGCCAGTTCTTTGCGTACCCAGGCATCCACGTCCAGATTTTCACCACCGGGCTTGGACTGTTCCATGAAGCCCACGGTGAGCTTGCCCAGGTCGATCTTGGAAGGGGCCAGATCCAGTTTCATCATGGCCTGCAGCACTGGATGACTTTCGTATTCCGACAGTTCATTGCGGTCCACCTGACGCACGCGGCGGTGGGACTTCATGATGTTGGCGACAGAGCGATTGTTGAGGGTGCGGCCGTAGAGGAAGGTCTCCACACTGCGCTGGCTTTCCAGCTTGCCGATCATCGGAATCATTTCCTGGGCAAGGGATTCCCTTTCTTTCCAGTCTCTGAAGTAGTCGTCTACGCTTGGTCGGGGTCTGTTGGCCACTGTGGTTTCCTGTCTTTTATAACAAAATCAGTCTGTTGGAAATTGGTGGCGTATTATCCCGGTAAGCACCCGATAAGTCCAGACGCAATACCGGCAGAACCGGGCCTTGGCGACACGCGAGGCTGGCAAAAATCCTCATCTGTGCCATCATAGCGCCCCCCTGAAGCAGCAACGGCACGGCAACACTCGTCAACACCATGCAGACACTGAACCTGTTTTCCCCTCCCACCCTGCCCGCACCTGGCAGTCGTCAGCATTGGCACGGATTGAATGGCGCGGCCCAGGCCCTGGCGCTGGCCACCTGTGCCCGGCGCTTCGAGGGGCTTACGGTGGTGATCACCGAGGATACCCGCCAGGCGGAACGCCTCGGCGATGAACTGCGCTTCTTCTCCGCCAGCCAGGGAGAAAACCCTGCCAAGGTGCTGCTGTTTCCGGACTGGGAAACCCTGCCCTACGACAACTTCTCGCCGCACCAGGACATCATTTCCCAGCGCCTGCACACCCTCTACCACCTGCCCCAGTCCCCCACCGGGGTCTTGATCGTGCCGGTGACCACACTGATGCACCGGCTCGCGCCCACCTCCTATGTGCTTGGCAACAGCCTGATGGTCAAGGTGGGCCAGCGCTTCGACATCCAGGCCATGCGCAAGCGCTTCGAGGCTGCCGGTTATCACTGCGTCGACACCGTCTACGAACACGGTGAATTCGCGGTACGCGGCGCCATCATGGATATTTTCCCCATGGGGGCCAGTCAGCCCTTCCGCATCGAACTGTTCGACGAGGAAGTGGAAAGCCTGCGCGGCTTCGATCCGGAAACCCAGTTGTCCCAGGACAAGGTCAGTGAAATTCAGTTGCTGCCGGGCAAGGAGTATCCTCTCGACGACGCCGCCATCCAGGGCTTCCGCCAGCGCTTCCGCGAGGAGTTCGAAGTGGACGTGAGGCGCTGTCCGCTTTACACCGACGTCAGCAGCGGCCTGGCCTCCCCCGGCATCGAGTACTATCTGCCGCTGTTCTTCCCACAATTGCAGACGCTGTTTGATTACCTGCCAGAAAACGTGCTGCTGTGCACGGTGGGCAACCCCCACCATGGCGCCGAGCAGTTCTGGCATGAAATCCGTGCCCGCCACGAAAACCGTGGTGTCGATCCACAGCGTCCGATCCTGGCACCAGAGACCATTTTCCTGGCGGTGGAGGAATTGTTTTCCCGCCTCAAGCACTACAGCCAGATCAACCTGCAGGCAGAGGCCGGCAAGGCCGCCGCTGCTGTCTGGCAACTGCCCGCCGCGCCCTTCCCGGTGCTGGAAGTGGAACAGAAACTGGAACGGCCCATGGCCAGACTGAGCGAATTTCTGGAACGTCTGGACAGAACGCCAGTACTGCTGTGCACAGACTCACCAGGACGGCGTGAAACCCTGCTGGAACTGCTGCGCAATGCCGACCTGCACGCCCAGGTGGTGGAAGATTGGCCCGAGTTCCTGGCACAGGCGCCGAGCCTGGCAATCACCGTGGCGCCACTGGAGTCCGGCCTGTGGCTGGAATCCCCGGCTATGGCCCTGATCACGGAAAACCAACTGTTCGTTCACCATGTGAGTCAACGCCGACGCCGTGGCAAATATCAGGACAACAGCGACTTCATCATCAAGAGCCTGATGGAACTGCACCCCGGCGCGCCAGTGGTGCACATCGATCACGGCGTGGGTCGCTACCAGGGCTTGCAGGCGCTGGAGATCGAGGGTGAGCAGACCGAGTTCCTGGTGCTGCTCTATGCCGAGGGCGCCAAGCTCTACGTGCCGGTATCCTCGCTGCATCTGATCAGCCGCTACAGCGGCGCCGACCCCGACAACGCGCCATTGCACAGACTCGGCAACGACCAGTGGCAGAAGGCCCGGCGCAAGGCGGCGGAAAAAATTGTCGACGTGGCCAGCGAACTGCTGGAAGTCTATGCCCGCCGCGCCGCGCAAAAAGGCTATCAGTTCCGCGACCCCGGCGCCGACTATCAATTGTTCGCCAACAGCTTCCCCTTCGAGGAAACCGATGACCAGCGCCAGGCCATCGCCGCGGTGATCGCCGACATGACGGCGGAACGCACCATGGACCGCCTGGTATGCGGTGACGTGGGCTTCGGCAAGACCGAAGTGGCCATGCGCGCCGCCTTCGTTGCCGTCAGCAACCACTCCCAGGTGGCGATCCTGGTGCCCACCACGCTGCTGGCGCAACAACACTATGACAACTTCAAGGATCGCTTTGCTGACTGGCCGGTCAATATCGCGCTGATGTCACGCTTCGTCTCCAATGCCGATCAGGATCGCTTCGCCCGGGAACTGTCGGAAGGCCGCATCGACATCGTTATCGGCACCCACAAACTGCTGCAGGGCAGCATCAAGTACAAGAATCTGGGCCTGCTGATCATCGACGAGGAACACCGCTTCGGCGTGCGCCAGAAAGAACAGCTCAAGGCCCTGCGCGCCAATGTCGACATCCTCACCCTTACCGCCACGCCAATTCCCCGCACTCTCAACATGTCCATGGCCGGGATGCGCGATCTCTCCATCATCGCCACGCCACCAGCGCGGCGGCTGTCGGTGAAGACTTTCGTGCGCCAGTCGGAGCCAGCCCTGGTGAAGGAAGCCATCCTGCGCGAACTGCTGCGCGGGGGCCAGGTGTTCTTTCTTCACAACGAAGTCAAAAGCATCGAAAGAGCCGCCGAGGAAATTCGCAAGCTGGTGCCGGAAGCCCGTGTCTGCGTGGCCCATGGCCAGTTGCGCGAAAGCGAGCTGGAGCGGGTGATGTCGGACTTCTACCACAAGCGCTACAACGTGCTGGTGTGCTCCACCATCATCGAGACCGGCATCGACATCCCCAGCGCCAACACCATCATCATCGAGCGCGCCGACAAGTTCGGCCTGGCCCAGTTGCACCAGTTGCGCGGCCGCGTCGGCCGTTCCCACCACCAGGCCTATGCCTACCTGCTGGCTCCCAGCCCCAAGGCCATGACCGCCGATGCCAAGAAGCGCCTGGAAGCCATCGCCGCCGCCGACACCCTTGGCGCCGGTTTCACCCTGGCCAGTCACGACCTGGAGATCCGCGGCGCCGGAGAACTGCTTGGGGACGAACAGAGCGGCCACATCCAGACCATCGGCTTCAGCCTCTACAGCGAAATGCTGGCGCAGGCGGTGAAGCTACTCAAGGAAGGCCGCGAACTGGACATCGACCGCCCCCTGCATGACACCACTGAAGTCAATCTGCGCCTGCCGGCTCTGATCCCCGATTACTACCTGCCGGATGTGCATGCCCGCCTGCAACTATATAAGCGTATATCCAACGCCAATGACGATAACGACCTGATGCGACTGAAGGTTGAAATGATCGACCGCTTCGGTCTGCTGCCGGAGCCAGTCAAACTGCTGTTTGAAGTTACGCGCCTCAAACTTGACGCGGAGGCCTTGGGTATCGCTAAAATTGAGGGTAGCGCCGTGGGCGGCCGCTTCGAGTTCCGCGCCAACACCCGCGTCGACCCGCTGGCCATTGTGCAACTGGTGCAGAACCAGCCCCATATATTCAGCCTCAAGGGAGCCATGGAATTGAAATTCCGCCATGCCCAGGAAGACCCGGCATCCCGCATCGCCTTCATCGACGCGACCTTGAAGCGTCTCGTGCCGCTCCGGGAAAGCGCATGATACGTCTCTTATTCAAGCTATGCCTGTCGCTGCTCCTGGCCCTGTCAGCGTCCAACGCCCTGAGTCAGGGCTTCAGCGCCGACGGCAACCGCTGGTATGAAATAGAAGTCAGCGTGTTTCTCAACCCGCAAGTGCCCGGCCAGGAGGGAGAAAAAATGTCACCGGGCCGGGTCAACCTGCAATACCCTTCACGGCTGCGCGATCTTACCCCGGCCAGCTTCGCCTTCCATCCGGGCGAAATGCCGCCCCCCGCGCCCGCGTTCATGTCGACAGCGCTGGCGCTGGAAGGACAAGACAACGAGGAAGCAGAGGAAGTCCTGTACGGGCCGCGCCTGCCCAGCACCAGCGGTCCCCGCTTCCGGATGCCGGATTACGCCACTGACCCTTATATCGCCCTCAGCCCCCGCTTCCACAAATTCACCACCATCAACCGACGCCTGGCCTCACGCCACCGCATCCTGTTTCACGCCGTGTGGCGGCAACCGGTGCCCACCCGTGACCAGGCCAGCGCGGTGTTCATCCGTGGCGGAGAGCGGCGCGGAGAACACAATGAACTGGAAGGCAGCATCACCGCCAGTTTCAACGTCAATCGGGTAGACATGGAATTGAAATTGTGGCTCAGCCGCTTCAGCGCGGGCCAGCAGGCACAGCAGGACTGGCGGCTGCCCCCCCAACCCTTCCCCGTGGTGCCCGATTTCGGCCGTGGCGCTCTGAGCGGTGCCCTGGCAGGGGAAGACAGCATAGCCTTCACGGTAACGGAAGTGGCGGTGCTGGAGGAACTGCGGCAGATGACCAGCAATACCCTGCACTACCTGGATCACCCCGCATTCGGGGTGGTGATCGAGATTCGTCCCTACCAACTCCCCAACCCATTCGCCGAGGATTTTTGATCCCTGGTAGCACATCCCTGTGCCACCCATCATCAACACGGTAGTAGATTATTGATCCCTGGCAGCACATCCTTGTGCCAGCCATCATCAACACGGTAATCAACCAAGACTGGTCAATAATTTTTTACTTGGCACTGACAAACTCCGGATAAGCTTCCATACCACACTCCGCGAGGTCCACGCCTGCGTATTCTTCCTCTTCCGATACCCTGATACCCATCAACAGCTTGATCACGAACCAAGCCAGCAGACTGGTACCGAAAACCCAGATAAAAATCACCAGCATTCCCACCAACTGGCCCATGAACGTTGCCTCCTCATTGGAAAGCAGCACGGCGAAGATTCCCCAGATGCCAACCACTCCATGCACGGATATCGCGCCAACCGGGTCATCGATCTTCAACTTATCCATGGCCACGATGCTGAAAACCACGATGGCACCGCCAATAGCGCCGATAATGGTGGCCAGCAAGGGATTGGGGGTTGCTGGTTCGGCGGTGATGGCAACCAGACCTGCCAGGGCGCCATTGAGGGTCATTGACAGATCTGCCTTGCCAAAAAGTACGCGACCAGCCAGCAGTGCCGCAATCAAGCCACCCGCGGCGGCGGCATTGGTATTGAGAAACACGTTAGCCACTTCATTGGCCACGCCGATACCGCCAAGTTTGAGCGTTGAGCCACCATTGAAGCCAAACCACCCCATCCACAGAATGAAAGTGCCCAGGGTTGCCAGGGGCAGATTGGCGCCGGGAATCGGATTGACACTGCCATCGGCACTGTACTTGCCCTTCCGCGGGCCCAGCAGGAGAACCCCGGCAAGGGCGGCGACAGCACCTGCCAGGTGGACAATCCCCGAACCGGCATAATCGCTGTAACCAAGTTCACCGATAAAGGGCACGGCCTTGCCTCCCCAGGTCCAGCCACCCTCCATGGGATAGATAAACCCTGTCATCACCACGGCAAACACCAGAAAAGCGAACAGCTTCATGCGCTCGGCCACCGCCCCGGAAACAATCGACATGGCAGTGGCCACGAATACCACCTGGAAGAAAAAATCAGAGGCCGGCGCATATTCCGCCATATCGCCGAAGCCTGCCTCATTGGAGGCATCCAGCACGGCGGCGATGGCAGCATCGTCCATGCCCTGCACGGTGGTGACCCCACTCAGCAAAAAACCACCGTCATACATCAGGTGATATCCACACACCATGTACATGGTGCAGGCAATGCCGAACAGCGCTACGTTCTTGGTAAGAATTTCCGTGGTGTTCTTGGCCCGCACCAATCCAGCCTCAAGCATGGCAAAACCCGCGGCCATCCACATCACCAGTGCACCACAGACCAGGAAGTAAAACGTATCCATGGCATACTGCAATTCGAATATGTAGTTGAGATTACTGTCCATCCAAGTCTCCTAGAAGAAACCGATTAAGTTTAACTTCGCAAAATTCAGAACATCTGATCATTTTCCACATGGCTCGACGCCACCACGCATGCTCTAAATTGCCTCGCCTCCTGTTTCCCCCGTCCTGATGCGCAATGCCTGTTCGACATTGATCACGAATATCTTGCCATCCCCGATCTTGCCTGTATTGGCCGTGCTGCTTATGGCTTCGATGGTTTTATCCAGATCCGCATCATTCACAACCACCTCCAGCTTGAGTTTGGGAAGGAACTCAACCACGTATTCAGCGCCACGATAGAGTTCCGTATGGCCTTTCTGTCTGCCGAAGCCCTTGACTTCCGTTACCGTGATTCCCTGAATACCGATACCTGACAGCGCTTCCCGCACATCATCAAGCTTGAATGGCTTGATAATTGCCTTGATCATTTTCATCTGCCTCTCCCGAGAAAAAAGACTACTTGATATCCAACCCGGCGACACATGGCACACCATGACTTCGTGCCGGGCTGCACAAGTGTTGTTGGCCTACAAGTCGAAATTGAGCGAGTAGGACACGGCAAACTTCACTTTGTCATTGGATCTTGCCGGCTCACTCGCAAAGTCCATCAGTCCGTCGCCATCATCATCGGAACCAAGATTGGTTTTACTGACCACGAAAGAAAATCCGCTTTTCGTAACACTCACGTTGTAATCAAAATAGTTTTTACCAACGCCATTGAAAGCTTTTGAAAAATCACCACTGTGGTAGCCTGCATGCAGCCCCACCTCAATACCACTTGTGAGAGGAATCAGATAATCCGCCGAGGTGTAATAGGTTTTTCCAAATCCAAAATCCTCTCCCGGCGCTTCATCAGGTTCGGCATGGGCAAGCAGGTACAGGCTCAAGCCCAGATTACCGATACCGAGAGTTCCATATATTTCACTGAAGTCAAACTTGGCGTTTGAGTCATAGTTGTAATAGAGATATCCCAGATCATAGGTAATCGCACCCGCCGCCCCTGCAAACCCAAAGTACATGTCGTGCTCATAGGAATATTCGTCATCGGCAGAGTAGGACACGTTTGATACCCAGGTGCCGGCATAAAGTCCATTGGCACTGGAATAGTCGAGGCCACCCTGCACCGCTGGCTCATTCAGTGACTGGGTCAGCCCACGCCACAAGTAGTTATTCACCACCGTGACATTGCTGGTGAGCTCTGCCTTGGCAGGCAGAGAGGACAACAACGTCATGGCAGCCACGGCCAGAACATAGGGTGCTTTATGAGTGAAATAGCTGTTTGACATGAAAAGTGCTCCGTTTGGTTGAGATTCGCAGATCAAAAGCCTTGACAGCTTCTCTGAGGCCCTCCCTGCGCACCAAACACATGGCAACCTTCATGCCAAAAATACAAATCATTATAAATCAATATGTTAAATGCGATAGAAAATAGGTTTTTGAATGGTAGTAATTAACTATCACTATTTTTTGCCTCAAAAAAGAGCACTTAAAAAAGCAGTTTGCTCAATTTTGGGTCGATGTGCGGGAAGAAACCGGACACGTAAATACAGTCAAATTATCAGGGGACGAAAAAAAACCGCGCTACACCTGTGCGCGGTTTTTAGTCTCAAGAAAATAACGGTAGAGGTATAGCCTAAGCCTTATTGCCCAAGGCGCGGACTGCCCTTTCCAGGGGCCCCCTGCCACATTCTTGCAGGGTTGGCCCTCTCCGCCTGATCCAGTTCGAAGCGAGCGAACTCCGCAGTTTCGCTCTCGCTTCCACGGACAGCCCTACGACTCATCGACGGCACTGACTTTCCAGGTGCGCCCCTGGTGTTGGCACTGAGCACAGGACGGCGATCAGCATCAACCATTTGCTCAAAGCGGGCAAATTCAGCAGCATCGTTAATAGTGACAAAACTTCTCTTGAAGGGAGGTCGTCCATCATAATTGGTCACTTGCAGGGTGTGCTCGTCAATCTGACGAACCACTGTGCGAGCCTGCACATCCAGCGCCATCAGCGGACCAGTCACCACGGCAAGGGCCAACAAACCGGCTGAAAACTTCACTTTCATAAACACCTCCGCATGGAAAAAATCTTACTCTTCACTGCCAAACCCGCGTCTGGCTACTTGCTTCTCATCATCTTACGGTTACCCATGATACGGGCCCGAAGGCAGCGGCGCAAACATGGGGCAAGACGCATCACCATGGTGCGGAAATAACCTGATTTCCACCCACAACAAATAAGCAACATATTGTTTTTATTGTGCTTTTTAAGCATGGCTCCATTTTTGCTTGATTGCCATGAAAAAGCGCGAGGGTTAGCCCAATGCACCGATTTAGAACGCCGCTTACACATTTCTTCCTTATTGTCCTGATGGCGCCATGGAATTTGGCTTCTGGAGCTGAATTTGAGCTTCCCATGCAACAGGTCGGCTCTGGGAATTTTTATCTGCACGGCTTGCTTGATGGGCTTGTGGAAACCGATATGCTGCTGGACACCGGCTCTGGCTATGTCAGTCTCAGTAAAAAAACCTTTGCCAGGATCGAAAGTGACGCTGGCACGGTTTTTCAAAAAAAGATTACCGGCATCATGGCCGATGGTCATCCAGTCAGTGTTTCCATTTATCGAATAAGGGAACTCAGTCTTTCCGCTACCTGTACTCTGCACAACATTGAAGTTGCGGTATTACCCGGCAGCAACCGCGACATCCTCGGCTTGAGCGCCCTCAAGCAGTTGGAGCCCTTTGTCTTCCAAATGACGCCACCAAAACTGGTGGCATCCCACTGCGGCTAACCCCGCCCCCCCCTCCTGTAGGAGCGGGGCCCGCGCGGGCCCACAAAAAATAACCCCC
>JBJHAY010000102.1:0-10373 GCA_050485205.1 Gammaproteobacteria bacterium | reverse complement strand
ACATGTGTTGGATGTGGGGGTCGGTGTAGGCGGCGGCCGAGACCTGCAGCCGGAAAAACTTGTGCTGGGCATCGATGGCCACTGAACCAGAGGCGCCGAAGCCGTAGAATTCCACCCTATCCGCCTGACTCAAGGCCAGGATGGCCTGTTCCATGGCTGCCAGATCCAACTCATCCCTGACATTCAGCAGTGAGCCGATGGTGGAATCGAATACCTTGCGGCTGAGGTCCGCCACCGAATCCGTGTCGCTGACGGCAAACTGGCTGAAAGTCCCACTGGAACCCAAGTGCTGGGCCAACTGCACCTTGAACGACTGAAAGCCCTCAAAGCCGAGGGCACGGCAGAATCTGATGACGGTGGGTTCGCTCACCGATGCCTTCGCGGCCAGATCAGTGATGCGCATATTGATGATTTCAGAGGGGTTTTTCAGAACACACTCAGCAACCTTGCGCTCTGAACGGCGCAAATCCGCCTGGTGCAAAGAGATGCGTCTCAGCAGGTTGGTGTTTTCCAGCGAACTCACGATAGGCTTCCGTAATTGCCTTGGCGCCAAACCCTCTGGACATAAATTCGGGCAAATAGAAACACACTTACTTATTCTTTTCTTGAAAAAAGAGAAGCAAGACTACACAAAGCCTGGTAAATACCAAGCTTATTTTCTGCCCATGAAACCAAAAGCCGGGCCCCTTGCGGGACCCGGCTTCGGGATTAGACGGGAGTTACGTTCTCAGCCTGAGGGCCTTTCTGGCCCTGAGTCACGTTCATACGGACTTTCTGGCCTTCGTACAGGGTGCGCCGGCCATCACCGACGATGGCGCTGAAATGGACGAAAACATCCTTGCCGCCAGCCTGTTCAATAAAACCAAAACCCTTCTCGTCATTGAACCATTTGACGGTGCCTTCTACTTGCTCTGACATATTACTCTCTTGATAGCAAAACCGGCTAAGGCCGGCGATTTTAACGTGCTGTATTCTTTGGGAAAAAATGCAGCGGATATTGCGAACCCGGCATGAAACCGGGGTTCTGGCGGGGACAAACGAGCCGAAAAGCCGACAAATTTTTTACCGCTTGGTCCGATGTTACCAAGTTTTTGGCAAATTTCAAATGTTGAAACTCCCGCGACACAAGTAAAGCAGAAAAATTAATCTTACGCTAATCCAATGCCAATATTCCCTGTCAAAACACCGACTGTCGTTTGTGGCAGGGCTGAAGTTTGAAGCTAAGTAGTTGATTTGTCGTATTGGGAATGCACACTTCCCTGAGAATTATCGCCCCGGCCCCGCAGGGCTTTTGCTAGAATGCCGCCATGGACGTTTCTTACCTGCTCGACTCCCTCAATGACAAACAGCGCCACGCGGTTTCCGCGGACCCGGGCAATCTGCTGGTATTGGCCGGCGCCGGCAGTGGCAAGACCAGGGTGCTGGTACACCGCATCGCCTGGATGATACAGGTGCATGGGGTGCCCCCCCACGGCATCCTGGCGGTCACTTTCACCAACAAGGCCGCCAACGAGATGCGCAGCCGCATCGAGGAACTGTTGGCCCGCCCCATCGGAGGCATGTGGGTGGGGACCTTTCACGGCCTGGCCCACCGCCTGTTGCGCGCCCACTGGCGGGAGGCGGGACTGCCGGAAAAATTCCAGATACTGGATGCCGATGATCAACTGCGGCTGATCAAGCGTCTGCTCAAGAGCCTGGAAATCGACGAGAGCCGCTGGCCGGCGCGGCAGTGCCAGTGGTTCATCAACCAGCAGAAGGACGAGGGTATCCGGCCCGGCGCCATGGAGCACTATGGGGATGATTTCCTGAGGACCATGATCCGCGTCTACAGTGCCTACCAGGATGCCTGTGAACGTGGTGGCATGGTGGACTTTGCCGAATTATTGCTGCGTTCCCATGAGTTGTGGTTGCGTGATCCAGGCTTGCTGGCGCATTACCAACAGCGCTTCCGCCATATCCTGGTGGATGAGTTCCAGGATACCAATGCCGTGCAATACGCCTGGTTGCGGGTGCTGGCCGGTGACCAGGCCTGCATGACGGTGGTGGGGGACGACGACCAGTCCATCTACGGCTGGCGCGGGGCCAGGATCGAGAATATTCACAGCTTCAATCAGGATTTCCGCAACGCGGAAGTGGTGCGGCTGGAACAGAACTACCGCTCCACCGCCACCATCCTCAATGCCGCCAATGCACTGATCTCCCACAACAGCGACCGCCTCGGCAAGGAGTTGTGGACCGAAGGCGAGGAAGGCGAACCCATCGCCGTTTACAGCGCCTTCAATGAACAGGACGAAGCCCGCTTCATCTGTGACCGCATCCAGCAGTGGGTGGATCAGGGCAACCGGCGTGATGATGCAGTGATTCTGTACCGCTCCAATGCCCAGTCGCGGGAATTGGAAGAGGCCCTGCTCAGAGTGGGCATGCCCTACCGCATCTACGGCGGCTTCCGCTTCTACGAACGCCAGGAAATCCGCAATGCCATGGCCTATCTGCGGTTGGTGGCCAACCCCGAGGATGATGCCGCGTTCGAGCGGGTGATCAACACGCCGGTGCGCGGCATCGGTAACAAGACACTGGATCAGTTGCGGCTGTTGGCGCGGGAACGGGGTGTTTCCCTGTGGCGAGCCAGCGAGGCATTGATCAGCGAGAACCTGGTGCCTGCCCGCGCCGCATCCAGCCTCGCGGGGTTCATGCGGCTGATCCAGGATTTTGCCGAATATGCCGATGGCCACGATTTGCATGTACTTACCGAGCAAGTTATCACCCGCAGCGGCCTTCCCGCTCACCACGAGAAAGAAGGTGGGGAAAAGGCCAGAACCCGGCTCGAAAACCTGGAAGAACTGGTCAATGCCGCCAAGGCTTTCGAGCATGACGCCGCCGAGGAGGCCGAAAACCCGCCTTTGCCCATGCAGGTGCTGACCGAGTTTCTCGACAAGGCCGCCCTGGACGCCGGCGATACCCAGGCCGATGCCCATGATGACGCCGTGCAACTGATGACTCTTCACTCCGCCAAGGGCTTGGAGTTCCCCCTGGTCTTCATTGCCGGGATGGAGGAAGGCTTGTTTCCCCACAAGATGTCCATGGACAACCTGGCTGGTCTGGAAGAGGAACGCCGCCTGTGCTACGTGGGCATCACCCGGGCCAGACACAAGTTGGTGCTGTGCAATGCAGAATCCAGGCGTCTTCATGGTGAGGAAGCACTTACACGCCCATCCCGCTTCCTGAAGGAGATACCCGCGGCCCTGCTTGAGGAAGTGCGGCCGAAGGCTCAGATAAGCCGGGCATCTTTCCTGGGTTCCGGGGCCAGGGACCGTGCTATGATCGGGAGCCCCATCGGCCATGGGGCCGCCATTCCCAGCACCAGCTTGCAACTGGGGCAGCGGGTCAGGCATCCTCGATTCGGTGAAGGCGTGGTCCTGAACTACGAGGGCGCTGGAGAAAGTGCCAGGGTTCAGGTGAATTTCGACGAGGTGGGGGGCAAGTGGCTGGTGATGGGATATGCCAGGCTCGAAGCCCTGTGATCTGCCACTTCAAGCGTGGTAATGCTGAGAATATGGGGAAATCATGAACACACTTACTTCCTATCATTGGTGCCGGAGCCTGCTGCTGGCCTTCGCCGCAATCCTGCTGAGCGCCTGTGGTGGCGGCCAGGGGCCTGGCGGCGACAATACCGTGGCGCAACAAACCTACAACTGGAAACTGGTCACCGCCTGGCCCAAGAACTTTCCAGGCCTGGGCACTGCCCCTGAGGAATTCGCGCGCAGGGTGCAGGTGATGTCCAATGGCCGCCTGCGCATCCGGGTTTATGGCGCCGGTGAACTGGTGCCCGCCCTGGAAGTGTTTGACGCGGTCAGTGCCGGCACCGCCGAAATTGGACATGGTGCCGCTTATTACTGGAAGGGCAAGGTGCCGGAAGCGCAGTTTTTCACCGCCCTGCCCTTCGGCCTCAACGGCCGGGAAATGGATGCCTGGATCAGGTATGGCGGCGGTGGTGAACTGTGGCGCGAGCTTTACGCTCCCTTCAATCTGATCCCGGTACGTGGTGGTAATACCGGCGTGCAGATGGGAGGCTGGTTCAACAAGGAGATCAATTCCCTGCAGGACTTCCGTGGACTCAAGATCCGCATCCCAGGGTTGGCAGCCGACGTGGTACAGCGCCTGGGCGCGGTTCCGGTGAATCTGGCGGCCGGCGAAGTTTACACCTCCCTGCAGACCCGGGTAATCGACGCCACTGAGTTCACCGGGCCCTACAATGATCTGGCGCTTGGCTTCCATGACATCACCCGCTACTACTACTACCCCGGCTGGCATGAACCCGGCTCGGTGATGGAGTTCGTGTTCAACAAGCGTCTGTTCGAGTCTCTGCCAGAGGATTTGCAGCAGATTCTGCTTACTGCAGCCGAGGCCACCAATCTGGAAATGGTGGACGAGTTCACCGCCCGCAATGCGGTGGCGCTGCGGGAACTGGTGGAAAGGCACAATGTGGAGTTGAAGCAGTTTCCCGATGATCTGATCCGGGAATTGAACCGCATCTCTCAGGAAGTCATCGACGAAGTGGGCCGCATGAGTCCGATGGCGGAGAGAATTCATGCCTCTTACCGGGAGTTCGAGCAAAACGTCCGCGCCTACCATGCTATTTCCGAGGAAGCCTACACCCGCGCCCGCGAAAACCTGTAGCTTCTCAGTTCGCGGTGAAGCCCTTCCCGAAATTTCGAGCCAGGAATGCAAAGTCCGGGCCAGCCACCACCAAAAGCGCACTCATCTATTTTTAACCGAATACATGCCCAACCTTAACCAAGGCTGGAGGCCATGGCGCGCCCCTCGCTTCTTAATCAAAACTTAATGAACGCCTAATCAAAAATTAAGTTATTCCGTGGTGAAATGCGCGGCAAGTCCATTTAGGCTGGCAAAAAAGCAATTTTATTTCTGAGCCTCCCCAAAAACTAACCTAATAAAGAGGCTTGCCCTGACTTGGCAAGCGGCGCCCGACATTATTCATCAACCTTAAGCTATCCACGAGACCTTGGAGAACCCATGAGAAACAACCCTACCCTGAAATTGTTGACCTTGGCTATGTTGGCCGCCACATTGGCTGCCTGCGATGGTGGTGACGTGGTTATCAATCCTACCAATGTCAACAATTCTGTCGATAACTCCGTCAACAACAGCAACAACACGGGTGGTGGCCCCGGAACACAGCCAGGTTCAATCAGCTGTGCGAGTTACACGGTCGACGGTACCACGGTTGCGGGTGTGGTTGGAGACGTCAATGGCGATGGCGTGCCAGACTGCACTTACTACAAAAGCTTTGTGGACATTCCCAAGCCAATACTGACCAACATGACCATACCCTACATCGGTGACGGCTTGCACATCTTCGAGGGCTCTCTCGTGGTGGGCAGAATTTACACCAGGATTCAGGATGCCTTTGACGCCGGAATAACCGAAGGTGGCCAGGGTCCAGTACTGACCGTCGAGCCGGGCGTGACCCTGGTGTTCAAGGAAGAGCAGGATCACATCCTCATCAATCGCGGTTCTCAGATCCGTGCCAGTGGCACGGCCCAACGTCCCATTGTAATGACTTCTTGGCGTGATGCCGTGGCGGGCCTTTCCGGAAAATACGACTACGGTGAGTGGGGTGGTCTGTTGATCACTGGGTTCGGCATTACCAACCAATGCCCCTATTCCGGAACTTACAATGATACAGGAGCCTATAACTTTGCCACCAGAACTGGCAACGGCGTGACCCTGACCGGTGAATGCAGCGTGGTGACCGAGGGTCGTGACGGTCTCGAGCGTGGCCGTTATGGCGGTTTCAACAACCGGGACAACTCTGGTGTGTTGCGCTACGTGATCGTCAAGCATGCAGGCTATCAGCTGGATTCGGGCAATGAGCTCAACTCCTTCAGCTTGTACGCCGTGGGTAGCGGCACCGTGATGGAAAACATCCAGACCTATGCCGGCAAGGATGATGGTGTCGAAATGTGGGGTGGCGCGGTAAATGTCACCAACTACATCAGTCTCTACACCCGCGATGATGCCATCGACCTCGACGAAGGATGGAAGGGGACTATCAAGAATGCCCTGGTGATTGCGGCGGGACCTGACCAAGGTGGCAATGGGTTTGGCTCACTTTGTATCGAAGCCGATGGTCTTGGCAGCTTCGGCAACCCGACAGCCGACAGCGACAGGATTTCCCGCAACCTGCAGACCAGTGGCACGGTGGAAAACCTGACCTGCATCCTGACCGGCAACACCCTGGCGGATTCCGCCACTGGTGGTGGTGGTGACAACCCTTCAACAGGCTTCCGTCTGCGTGAGGGCGTGTCTCTCACCATCAAGGATGCGCTGGTATCCATGGCCCATTTCGGTCACAAGGACACCGGAACCAACAACTACTGTCTGCGACTGGAAGAGACCGCAACACGCAACCTGGCCATCAGTGGACAACTGAGCATCCGTGGCTCCGTGTTTGCTTGTGGTGTGCTGACTCCCGGCGTGGCCGACATCGGCAATGGCCAGAGTGACTTGCAGTGGCTCCGTGGCCAGGGCAACGCTGCCTTCCAGACCCCAGTGGCAGGACTTGATCCAACAGGGCGCGCGGATGCCAGTTTCAGGATCCTCGACCAGTTCTACTCCGTACCTGTCGCACAGATGCGCGTAGGCACCGAAGCTACACCGACCCCAGTGGGAAGTAGCCATATCGGGGCTGTCCTGCGCAGCAACGACTGGACCGCTGGTTGGGCATTTGGCATGGATGACCTGTGGATTCTCAATTATTGAGTTTGGGCGGGTGGCCAGTTCGCTGGCCACCTTTCTCATTTTGCCAAAGTGAGTTCACAATAAGGGTTAGCACCAATGACCATCAAACTGAAAGCATTCAGCTCCTCGGTCGGTTTGGCCGTCCTGTTTCTGCAGCAGGGAGTGCAGGCACAGGATGACCTGATAGACGAAATCGTTGTGGTCGGCCGTCTCAGAACAGCCGCCGACAATGTGGTACTGGAGCGCAAGGAGAGCGCGGTAGTCTCCGACATCATCGACAGCAGTTTCATCCAACGAGTCGGTGACAACAATATCGCCGTGGCCCTGCGCCGCGTGCCGGGTGTGACTGTCGTTGATGACAAGTTCATCTATGTGCGTGGTTTGGGTGAGCGTTACTCAAGTTCACTGCTCAATGGTGCCCGTGTACCATCGCCCGACCTGACACGCAATGTACTGCCACTGGATATCTTCCCGGTTTCGGTAGTTCGTTCACTGGCGGTGCAGAAAGGATACGCGGCCTGGATGCCGTCCCATTTCAGCGGTGGAATGGTTGATATCAGAACTCAAAGCATACCAAATGGTCTAGAATACTCCCTGCAGGTAGGCACTTCTGGAAATTCAGAGACCCGTGGCAAAGTCTGGGGTTACGATGGGGGTGGAAGGGACTGGCTTGGCAAGGATGATGGCACGCGCGCATTGCCTGCCGGTTTGGTGGAAGCAAACAATACTTATCTCGGAAATATCTCGCCTGCCGGCATTCAAGCCAGAGAGAGCTTGAATGCTCCGTTCAGTCTACCGGAAGCGGAAGCGCGCAATCGCGAATTGGCCACTCTGCTGAACCGCAACGTGGATGTGGCAATGCAATCCCGCGATCCCGACTACAACATCAACATGAGTGTCGGCAACAGCTATGATGTCAGTAACAGACTCACCATGGGCTTTGTTGCTGGAGGCTGGCTGGATCGGGACGTGCGTAGCCGGGAAAGTTTTGGGGAAAACCTGGACACAAACCCGGAAGTGCCTCGCTTTGTGCGCCAGTCCTATACCACGAGCACAGTGTCAGTGACTGGACATATGGGGCTCGGCGTTTCATTCATGGAGGACCACAGAATAGAGACTACCTCGCTGTTCCTGCGCAATACCGATGATCGTGCTGGCATTACCACCAACTTCGGATACAACACAGATTTCTCCCAGGGTGACGGCTTCCGGGACCTGGTGGCACGTTACGAGCAGCGCCAGATGATGGTGAACCAGATTCGTGGTACCCATACCCTGGGTGACGACACGCTGGACACCGGCCTGATTCCCGGCGCCCTTGGTTTTCTCAAGGGGCTGGAATTCGGATGGTTCTATTCGGATGCCAGATCCACTACAGACATTCCCAACGAGAGCAGGATACGCTATGCCGCCCTCTACCGGCCTGGCACCGAGGAATTCCAGCGCCAGTCCCTGAAGGGTGATGAAAACATTTTCAGTTTTGGTGACCTCAATGACACTACCCGCGATTATGGCTGGAGCCTGAGATTCCCTGTGGAATTCGGCGCCAACAACAAAGTTACCTTCAGTGGTGGTGGTGCCGAGCTGAGCAAGGGCAGGGACTTCGTCCAATATACCTACAACCTTATCGGCCAGGCTGATACAACACTGGATGCACCGCCGTCGGTGGCGCTATCGGATGCCATCCTGACGGATCCACGACGCAACTTCAGGATTCTGCAGGCTTCGACGCTCAGCAATTCCTACCTTGCCGCCATGGTCAACAGTGCCGGCTGGGGTGAAGTGGACCTGATGCTGAATGACACCTGGAGAATCACCACGGGTGTGAGATGGGAGGACTACAGCCAAGTGGGACTGCAATGGAATGCGCTGGACTTCCAGGGCTGCCAGATCACCTGTGATCCTGACGAGATCGCCAACGCCGTGTTCAAGCAGGATGATTTTTATCCTTCACTCGCCCTGACCTGGATCAAACAGGATTTCTGGGCGGAAGAATTCCAGTTGCGTTTCAACTACAGTGAAACCCTGGTAAGGCCGGACATGCGTGAGATTACGGAAACACCTTATGTGGATCCCATCACCTTCAATTACGTGCGCGGCAATCCCAGGGTCATCCCATCAGATGTGATCAACTATGACATTCGCGCGGAATGGTTCTTCGACAGCGGAGATAACTTTACCCTCTCACTGTTCTATAAGGACATCCAGAATCCGATTGACATCTTTGAGGAACCTATCGCGGATGACAGGAGGTTGCTTGGCGTGGGTAACGGCAACAGTGCCAGTGTTCGGGGCGTTGAAATTGAATGGTACAAGCAGCTCGGATTCCTTGGCCAAAGCTTTGATCCCTTCTTCTTGTCAGGAAACCTGGTCGCGCTCGATTCCAATATGACGGTAGATGCCATCTATGCGCCGACGAACGTGGACAGACCCTTGCTTGGCGCTTCCGATGCCATGAACCTGAACCTTGGCTTTGACGCACCAAATGGCAGGCACAGTGCCATGTTCTCATACAACCTGTTCACGAAACGTTTGTATGCCGCTGGCCGTCTCGGCGCGCCGGACGCCTACGAACAACCATTCCATTCCCTCGACCTGACGTATTTCTGGTACCCGATGGAACAGATGGCTGTCAGGTTGCGCACGCAGAATATCCTCAATCAGAAGGTGCAGATAAACCAGGAAAACCTCATCATGTTCGCCGAAAGGCCAGGCACTACTTTCAGCATAGATGTCAGATGGAGTTACTGATTTCTTTATCTGAATGATGAAAAAACCCGCCTTATGGCGGGTTCTTTATTTTTCATTAATAAATGGCTGTTAATTTGTGCTCCACAGCCATATCAGCTGTAAAGATTCCATAAAGACATCCAGGCCGATGACAAGACTTGAAACATGGGTTTTTTGAATCCGATTTCCGTGGCAGTCTTGCCATATGAGTTTTCGCGCCAGCATGGAGTCCTGTTGTGGCCTGAAACCGGGCGTTTGCTGACTACCGGGGAAACACCCTTGTGGGCAGTGACAGAAATCCAGCGAGCGCATGGTCCACTTGGAGAAGTGGCCCGCGTCAACCGGGATGTGTTTGAGCAGGAGTTGGAGTCCTTCTACCGAAATTACCGGCATTCCTCGGAAACGGTGATGGCCGACATGCAGGACTTCATCGACATGGAGTCCGCCGCTGCCGATGTCGAAGGTAAGATCGATCTTCTCGACGCCGACAACAACGCGCCCATCGTGCGCCTGCTCAACGCTATTCTTGCCGAAGCGCTGAAGGAAAAGGCGTCCGACATCCATATCGAACCCTATGAGAACGAAGTGCGGATACGCTTTCGCCTTGACGGCGTGCTGCGCACGGTATTGAGTCCAGCAGTACAGATAGCGCCATTGCTGGTGTCCCGCATCAAGGTGATGAGCAAGCTGGACATTGCCGAAAAGCGTCTGCCACAGGATGGACGCATGGCGGTCATGCTGGGCGGACGCAGTATCGACATGCGCATTTCCACCATCCCTTCCAGCCGTGGCGAGCGCATTGTCATGCGCCTGCTGGACAAGAGCACCGGCAAGATCCAGGTTGGCGACCTCGGCATGAACGAGGAGGACCGGCACAGACT
>JBJHAY010000101.1:0-10415 GCA_050485205.1 Gammaproteobacteria bacterium | reverse complement strand
GTGTCAGCGTGACCATGTCCGGGAACAGGTCAAGCTGCTGCCCTGCCACATCCACAAGGCTGCCACGGCTGCTGGGATGGGTCTCTCCCTCTAGTGTACGCAACTGGTAATACATCAAGTCGCGGCCGTCATCCAATTGCAGGGAAAACCAATCCCAGCCACTCTGATCCTCGGCCAGGGCGCTGGTGCTCCATTCACGATCCAGCCAGCTCTGCCCCCGCACTTCATAAAGTACCCCACCGATCTCGACGCTGCCCTCGGTATCGAGGCGGGTCATGCTGTAGTAGTAGGAGGCATTGCCAGGTTCGGGACTTTTTTGACTCAGGCCGGCCTCTCCCTGAAGCACGGGAGGCTTGCGCGGCGACAGCACAAGATCCAGCGCAAAGCCTTCCGCACGCGCCCGCAGGCGCCAGGGGAAGTGATTGCCGTTCAGGGTGTGCACCTGCCAGTTTTCCAGCCACAGTGTGAAAGGGTCGAGATTGGCCCCCGCCAGCCCCGGACTGCCCCGGGAGAAACGCTCCTCGGCCAGGTGAACCGCATCGTCCACATCGGTCAGTGCCGCGTGGGCCATCCACAGCGTATCCGAGACCCAGCCCTGTTCAGGCTGATCCGGGGGACGCAAGGCGGCAGTGAAAAACGTGAGCTGATAACCGAAAGCCCGCCCCTCTTCAGTCTCCAGGTTGCCGGTGAAATACCACCACTCGTTGCGGAATCCAGGATGTGGCCCATGATCCTCGGGAAAACGAAATGCCCGTGGCGTCAGTGCCCTTGCGAAGCCTTCTGGATTGCCGCCCCCCAGGATTTCCCCCAGTCGCAGTTGTTCCTGCTGTGCTCCTGGGGGTTCACCACAACTCAGCAGGGCCAGTGATGCAAGGCTCATGGCAAAGCTTCGTAGTTTGCATCTCTGCTTCTTCAGCCCGTCAAAAAATCCTCCCGCCATCACTCCTCCCTCAAGGCCAGGGCCGGTTCTATGGCCGCCGCGCGCCAAGCCGGATACAAGCCCGCCAGCAGGGCAGCCAGCATGCCCAGCGCCATGGCCTCCACCAGAACACCCGCAGGCACCAGGGTCTGCATGCTCCATCCGAAGGCACGCCAATTGATGATGTCGATGAGGACATGGGACATCAGCAAGCCCAGGGGCAGGGCCAGAATACCGGCACAAAGCCCCATCAATCCGGTCTGGGCCAGCACCAGGCCAGCTACCTGAGTCTTGGTCATGCCAGTGGCGCGCAGCAAGGCCAGTTCCCTCCCCCGCTCCAGTTGCAATGCCATCAGGGCACACAACACCCCGGCGAAGGCCACCAGGATGGCAAGCAGTCTGAGCACGTTGGTGATGGCGAAAGTGCGGTCGAAGACATCCAGGGTCAACTGCCGCAACTGGCCATTGGTGATCACGCTGGCGCGCATGCCAGCAGCGGCTACCTCCCGCTCCAGGGATTCGGCAAGCGCCGCAATGCCGCTGCCTGGGGCGGCGCCGACTGCAAGTCGATTGGGTTGAAACTCCCCCCACCAGCGCTGGTAAAGGCTGGACTGCATGGCGATCATGCCGGCGCCAGAGGTATAGTCATGGAAGATGCCAAGCACGGGAAATTCCCGTGCCCCTTCGGCAGTGAACAACAGCAGGGACTCTCCAGGCTCGACACCACCCAGTGCAGCCAGGGGCTCGGATACCAGAATGCCCTGGGCCGTCAGGTAGCCTACCAGGGCACTGGCATCCGCCTGTTTCAGATATAACTGACCCTGATCCGCCTGCTCGTTGACCAACAGCCTTAACCGGCCCCGTGAAGATTCCACCTGGGTCTGCAAGCTGGCGGACGCGGTCTCCACTCCCGGCAGCGCCGCAATCAGTGCCACCTGGTCCGCATCAAAGCCTCCGGCCTCTCTTGAGGAAACCTGGATATCCCCGGGCAAACTCTGCTCCAGCCAGGTGACGACGGTGTCCCGGAAACTCCCCACCATCACCCCCACCCCCACCGTCACCGACAAGGCCACGGTCAGCGCCGCCACCGCCATGCCACTGCGGCCAATGCCGACGCGAATGCCCTGCAACGCCAAGGGCAGGGTAGGTCCGGAAAAATGGCGGGTTATCGCCCTCGGCAGCCACAGCAATGAGGACAGCAAGGCCGGCACCAACAGACAGAAACCAGTGATCAGCAGTGCCAGTCCGGCAAAGGCCAGCCACAGGGAGGTCTGGTGCGGTTGCAGCCAAAGACTGCTGGCAAGCATCAGCCCCAGCCCCGCCACAAACAGCCAGGGCAGGCGCTGTTGCCAGCGACGATCCTTGACATCCACCTGTTCCAGGCGCGCCGGACGCGCACTGGCCGCCTGCCAGGCCGGCAAGGCGGCGGATGCCAAGGCGATCCCCACTCCCAGCGCCAGCCCCTGCAACAGAATCATTGGTTCGATTTGATAGGCGCTGACCTGGCTCTGGAAATACAGATCCTCGATGGTGCGACTGACCAGCCGCACCAAGCCGCTGCCCAGCACGACACCCAGCACCACCCCCGCCAGGCTTGCCAGCAAGGACAGCATGCCGGTTTCCAGCAACACCATCTGAAACACGCCGCCACGGGTCACGCCCTGGGCACGCAGCAGGGCCAAGACCGCCTGCCGCCGCAGCACTGACAGACTCACCGTGTTATGAATCAACAGGGCAGCCACCAGCAGAGAAAGCAGGCTCATGGCCAGCAGGTTGACATGAAAGGCCTCGCTCATGTGTTCCAACATGGCATCCTGCTGTCCGGCCTCCACCAGGCTCAGGGATGAGGGTAACCAGGATCGCAGCTGTTCCACTTCCGCCTCTGACAACACCAGGTCGATGCTGTCCAGATAGCCCATCCTGCCCAGCAATGTTTGCGCCAGGGCGATATCACCGAACAGGACGCCCTGGGAAGCCAGGGGGTCTGCATTGGCAAACACCGCGCCCAGGGTGACCTGGCGTTCCCGCACACGGCTTCTCAACAACAGTTCGTCGCCCGCGCGCACACCCAGGCCACTGGCCATGCCCTCGCTCATCACCACGGCATCGGCGCCAAACATCAGCTGTCCCACCATCGGCCCCCTCAGCCCCAGATCCAGTCCCGCCATGCCAGGCCGCTGCCGCGCCAGGTTGCGCTCACTGAAAGGATCCAGCCCGACCAGGGTCAAGGACTGGCCCTCGACCGAGACCTGGCCACTGATGGAAGGCGCCGCCCGGCGCATACCCAGCTCACGCTTGAGACGCACAAAGATTTGATCCTCAACCCCGGACTCGCCGCCGCGGATCTGATGGGTGATGGTGCCAGTGATGGTTTCCCGGGAAAGTTCGAAGGCGCGGCGGGCACTGTGGCTGGCCAGATCCACCGCCACCACCATCATCACCCCCAGCATGATGCCGGTGAAGTGGGTCCAGGTATGCCAGGGAAGGGAACGCACATGCCGCCACAGATAGCGCCACAGCAGCGGTGTCCGGAAGTCACCAGGCAAAATCACCGGCACGCTCCAAGACATGGCCATCCTCCAGGGTAACGATGCGGCTGGCATGCCTCGCCACTTCCAGGCTATGAGTCACCAGCAACAGGGTCCCGCCCACCTCGGCCCGCAAGCGGGTAAGCAAGGCCAGCATGTCGCGCCCGGTACTGGCATCAAGGTTGCCAGTGGGTTCATCCGCCAGTACCAGGCCGGGGCTATGCACCAGGGCACGGCCAATGGCCACGCGCTGCTGTTCACCTCCTGACAATTGACTGGGAAAGCGCCCCGCCTTGTCGGCAAGACCCAGCGCGTCGAGCATGTTTTGCGTACGGCTGGCAATATCAGCCGGGGAAACCCGATTCAATTGCAGGGGCAAGGCAACATTTTCCGCTGCCGTCAGCCCCGGGACCAAGTTGAAAAATTGATAGACGAAGCCTAGCTGCCGACGCCGCAGCAAGGTGCGCTCACGGTCATCCATGGCACCAAGATCCCGCCCCCTCATCAGTACTTGGCCGGCATCAGGCTTATCCAGCCCAGCAATGAGGTTGAGCAGAGTAGATTTGCCAGAACCACTGCGCCCCAACAGGGCCAGGGTCTCGCCGCGATGAAGGCTGAGATTGGCTTCACGCAGTACCACGTGTGTGTGGCCACCTTCCAGGAAGTGACGCCGGACCTGCTTGAGTTCAATAAGAGGAGTGCTCATGGTGGTTATTCTACGGCATAGCCACACTCATGGCTTGGCCACCATGCCCAATCAAACCTTGCCCAATCAAACCTTGCCTGCCAGCAAGGGCTCGGGCCGGGCGATGCCATAACCCTGCACATAGTCCACGCCCAGCTCCACCAGTTTGGCCAGGATGTCCTCATCTTCGACGAACTCGGCGATGGTGAGCTTGCCCATGGCATGAGCCATGTCATTGATGGCCTTGACCATGGCCAGATCCACTGGATCACTGAGGATGTCCTTGACGAAGAAGCCATCAATCTTCACATAGTCCACCGGCAGGCTCTTGAGATAGGCAAAGGAAGACAAGCCGCTGCCGAAATCATCCAACGCGAAGGTACAACCCAGACTGGTCAGTGATTTCATGAAACTGGTGGCAAAGGTGAGCTTGGCAATAGCCGCGGTTTCCGTGATTTCAAAGCAAATCTTGCTGGGGGGAATCCCGGTACGGCGAAACAGGCTGGTCACTTCATGCAGAAAGTCCACATCGCTGAAACTCTGCCCGGAAATATTGATGGCACAAAGACTGAGCCGGTCCAAAGCCTCCGGGTTTTCCTTGAACCACTTGAAAGCCCTGCGAATGACCCACTTGTCTATGCGCGCCCCCAGATCATAGCGCTCCGCCGCCGGCAGAAAAGAGCCAGGCGACACCAAGTTCCCCTTCTCATCCTGCATTCGCAGCAACAATTCGATGTGGTTGCCTGTCTTGTCCGTGGGCCGCACCGGTTCTATTCTCTGCTGCCAAAGCTCGAAGCGGTTATTGTCCAGCGCCACATTGATTCGGCTGACCCATTGCATCTCCCCATGACGCAGCGCCATTTCCTCATCATCGAGACGGAAGACATGGATACGGTTGCGGCCGGAGTCCTTGGCTGCGTAACAGGCGGTATCGGCTCGCCGCATTACATCGGAGATGGACTCGGCCTCGGTGGAAATCGGCACCAGGCCAATACTGACCCCGATAGTGAAAGTGTTGTCATGCCAGGAAAACCGGAAGTCCTGAATCAACTGACGAATGTTGTTGGCAATCTGCTCGGCATTCTCCAAGGGACAGTTTTCCAGCAGAATGGCGAACTCATCACCACCGAGACGGGCCAGGGTATCGTCTCTGCGCACACAGCGGCTGAGCAGATGAGCCAACTGCCGCAACATTTCATCGCCTGCCATGTGGCCACAGGTATCATTGATGATCTTGAACTGGTCCAAGTCCAGATAACAAAGCGCATTCTGGCTCTTGCGCTCACGGGCGATCTCGATCACCTCCTGCAGCCGGTCCTCAAATTCCCGGCGATTGACCAAGCCGGTGAGATCATCATAAGTGGCCTGATAGGTCAATTGATTGGAAAGCTCCTTGGCCTCGGTCACATCCAGCAGGGCACAGCACACAACTTTCTCCCCATCCAGCTCAATGGACTTGGCATTGAGGGATACCCAGGCGGTCAAGTCGTTGTAATAGGTCAGCATGATCTCCCTGTTGCGCACTTCCTTGCCGGCGGCAATCAGATCGATCACTTCCTGGTCCAGCCCATTTTCCCCGAGCAGTTGGAGCACCGTGTGATTCAACAAGGACTCGGCGCTTTTTTCAAAGAACACTTCCGCCTGTTTATTGGCATAAAGAATTCTGCCATCACTGACACGGCTGATCACCAGGGCCACTGGAGAAGTGTCGGCAATCATCTTGAAGCGCTGCTCTCCCTCTTGCAGCGCCTGCTGCACCTTGAGCCGTTCGGTAATATCCCTCACGAACACCACTGCGTACTGCTTGTCCTGCGATGTGACCGAGGAGCCGATGATTTCCACCGGGAAGGTGGTGCCATCCTTGCGGGTATGGGAACTGATCTTGGTAGTACGATTGTTTCCCTGATCGGGAGACCAATGTGTCCTGTTGTCACTTTCCGAAAAACTGGAATCAAGATCGGCAATGGTCTTTTGCAACAGTTCCTCCCGGGTATATCCCAGCAGGTTGCACGCCACATTGTTGACATAATGAATCCGACCCAGCCTGTCATAGAGATAAACCGCGTCCATGGCGTTTTCCAGCGCGAAACGCAATTCCCGGGATTCTTCCATGATCCGGTTGCGCTCGGTAATGTCCCTGACAAACGCACTGTTATAGACCCTTCCTTCAAATAAATTGACTGCCAGGGAAACTTCGACCTCGACGCGACTGCCATCCTTGCGCTTGTGCACGGTTTCAAATATCTGCTTTTCCCCCAGATGCGCCAGCTTCAGAAATTCATCAGGACTTCTGCCCGGATGCTCTGGATCGATCTCCGCCACGCTCATCTCCAGCAGTTCATCCCTGCTGTACCCAGTCATCCCGCATGCCGCCTCGTTGACATAAATGATGCGGCGATTCTGATCATAGATATAGAGGGCATCATTGGCCTTGTCGATAAGCGACCTGAATTGCTTGAGCTGATTTTCCTGCTGTTGTTTAGTGGTGATGTCACGAAAAAAGCAGATCAGGAACTTCTGATACCATGACTGATCCATGTTGATGGTCACTTCAGCCGGGTAGATGCTGCCATCCTTGCGCTGGTGCAGGGTTTCAAAGACAGCATGGCGTCTGCCATAGGCGTCGCTAGTGGTCAGTTCAGGCAAGGACCGGGGGTAGGGTGAACGATCGAAATCCGTGACGTTCACGCCCAGCAATTCACCAGTTTGATAGCCAAGCAAGCGATTGGCGGACTGATTGGCATAAATGATATTGCCCTCAGCCTCGCAGATGATGACCCCCACCAGGGCGCCATCAACGGCCTGGCGCAACAGGACATTGTCGTGGAGTTGGCCACTGATCAGACTCAAATCCAGCAAGGTCAGGCAGACCAGGGCCTGGCCGTCAGCCTCCAGTTTTTGGTAGAGTGCCTGCACCCCCAGTTTGCTGCCATCCTTGTTGATCAGTCGGACATAACGATGGCTGAGTTTTCCCTCATGGATCTGGTCGAAGGCTTCCCACCATGCCAGTGTGCTATCAGTCTCGGCCAGATTGCCCACCTGCATGGCGCGCAGATAGGCAAAGTCGTAACCTGTGAAGGATAGAAATGCATTATTGGCATAGACGAAGCTTCCCTCGCGATCAAGCCAGCACAAGGGCAAGGGCAGCTCCTCTATCATTTGTTGGCTTAATTGGTGGTTTTGCTCCATGTATGCCTGTATCAAATACTCAGTTACGCTTCTCAAGTCTGGCAGCAGGCCAGGCGCCAGCGCGCATTCTACCGACAAATGTAAGGATTGTCCCCGGCCGCCCGGTGCAGGAGGACTAACAAGATATTCGGGCCAGGGAATGGCTGCCACCAAATCTCTTATCGACCAAGCGGCCCTGGACTTGACACCTTGTTGAAAAGGCTCGTTCCTGGCCAGATACCAGCGTACCTGGATTGCTGACCCTCACCCCTCCTCCTTGATGGCAACATTTTCATAAATGGCACCACCCATGGAACCTTCGGTCGCAAACAGGTTGGCGTATTCGAGGGCAGCGATGCATACACCCTGATAGACATCGCAATCGGGGTGCCGCGAAGGGAGACCGGATTGCTGTGAATGGAGCTACGGCCCGCGAGCCCTCAGTGAGCTCCCAGCATTTCCCGCATCCAGGCCGCGATGTCTCTGATTTCATCCCAGGATACCGTGTGGGGCATGGGGTAGGTCTTCAATAGCGGATGGAAACCCAGTGCTTCCAGGTGGCTTCTGCTGTGCTCCGCCATTTCCAGGGGCAGCACCGTATCTTCGGTGCCATGGCAGATGAGGATGGGCAGTCCATGATTGGCGGGGTGTACTTCCACTGCCTCGGCAGTGGGAAAGTAGGACGAGAGGGCCAACATGCCCGCCAGCGGTTTGTCATAGGTAAGCCCTGCCTGATAGTTCACCGCGCCACCCTGGGAAAAGCCCGCCAGGATGATGCGCTCACTTTCCACCCCACGTTCGATTTCCCTGTCGATCAAGGCATGCACCGCCGCGGCCGAGGCCAGCAACTGTGCGGCGTTGAAGCCGCGCCGGCCTTCCGTCAATTCGGTAATGTCATACCAGGCAGGCATCACATAACCGGCATTGAGGGTCACTGGCATGCTGGGGGCGTGGGGCAGAACGAAACGCACCTTCATGGTATCGGGAAGCCGCAGTTCGGGCACAATGCCTTCAAAGTCATTGCCATTGGCGCCAAGGCCATGCAGCCAGATCACCGAGGCATTGGCTTTTTCCCGTGGTTCGATTTCCACGCAGGGCAGGTACTCACTCATGCTGACTCCTTGAATTCAAAGCGCGCCCCAGCCTGGACCGAAGGCCACATGCGTAACAACGGGGTATTTCACCGGCCTTTCCCCCACCCCCGGCCAAAGCAGGCCAAGGAGCCTTTCGTCACACAAGACTGGTGGAATACCCGACTCAATGCAATATTCGGGTTAAGACATGCAGGGAAGTATGACGTCGGCGGGAAACGAAATCAAAAGCAATGCATCAGGCCTCGACGCGCTCTCCCTCGGCACCGAAACGCTGATTGAGGTAGTGAATGATTTCGTTGGATTCGTACAGCCACTGGACCTTGCCATGGGCTTCAATGCGCAGGCAAGGCACCATCAGCTTGCCACCTCCGGCCAGCAAGGCATCCCGGTGCACTTCCCGGCGACGAATGTCACGGCGCTCGATGTCCAGGTTGAGGCGATGGATCTCACGGCGGGTTTTGACGCAAAACGGACAGCCGTAGTACTCATACAGGGCCATGCCCCTGGTTTCCAAGGCCAGCGTCTTGAGTTCCTGCTCACTCCGTGCCATCGGCACGGGTCTGGTCAGCCAATCGGCAAACACCACCATGCGACCAAGGGCCTGACGCATCATTCTCAACAACATCCCGCTACACCTGCAAAAAACATGGGTAAAAAATTGCCGGGCATTATCCATGAATGCCCAGTGACTGTCGATATCAAGCTTGTGCAAAAAGCGTGAAAAGCCCTATGGTGTAGAATTACGCGTTTTACTCCAATTACCCCCCTGTCAGATCAAGGAAGTAGCCTCATGTCACCCGCAATCTGGTTCCCGGCCCGCTGGCCTCCCACCATGCCCGACGAAATTCAGCTTTATTCCATGGCCACTCCCAACGGTCAGAAAGTGAGTATCGCCCTGGAAGAAATGGGCTTCGCCTATGACGCCCACCTGATCGACATCATCGCCAACGACCAGTTCGATCCGGATTATCTGAAACTCAGCCCCAACGGCAAGATTCCCACCCTGCTGGACCCAAGGGGACCGGAAGGTAAGCAAGTGATTCTGATGGAAACTATCGCCATCCTCGTCTATCTGGCGGACAAAAGCGGCCAACTGCTGCCGCAGAACTACTTGGCGCGCATGGACCACATGCAGTGGCTGCTGTTTCAGGCCGCCCATATCGGCCCCATGTTTGGCCAGTTTGGCCACTTCTACAAATTTGCCCGCGACAAGACCTCTGACGACTACGCTCTGAACCGCTACAGCGGTGAAGCACGGCGTCTGCTGAAAGTCCTGGATGAGAGACTGCGGGATCGTGAGCACATCATGGGGGATTACAGCATCGTCGACATTGCCACGGCACCCTGGGTGGAGTGCCTGGGTGGCTTCTATGAGGCAGGAGAACATCTGGAACTGGCGGGCTTTGCCAATGTCAACGCCTGGTTGCAACGGGTAAGTTCGCGTCCAGCCTACATCCGTGGCCGGGATGTCTGCCGCAAGCCGTAGTCTTCTGACCTGGTATTAGCGATGTTCTGAAACCAGCGGGCTGGCATATGCCAGCCCGCGATTTTGCATTACTTGCCAATCGTTGCCATCAGATCCGCCTTGCTCTGGGGTGCGGCGGCGGCATGTACCGCCAGATAGCGGTCGAAGTCGAGTCCGTTCTCATCCACATATTCCGCCAGATTGATCACAAAGGGGTTGGCATTGTTGCCAGGCTGCGGCAGGGTGAAATCGGCCTGGAACAGCACCCGCTGATTGGGCAGGTAGGCCACCAGCATCTCCGCGCTGTGCAGGTTGGGGATGTGGTGGAGCTCAAGCCGGTTGCTGCCATCCTCCAGCACTGCCACCCCTTCCACCGCCATGAACTGGGGATTCATGGTGGGCTCGTTGAGGAGAGTGCGGGGCGTGCTCAGGGCCATGTTGAGGAAGTCCACGCTGCCAGCATGAGCCACCACCGTGGCGCTGGCCCTGACGAAGGGCACCATGCCGGCAGTGTGATCCGAATGCGGATGTGACACCACCAGGTAACGTATGGGCT
>JBJHAY010000100.1:0-10496 GCA_050485205.1 Gammaproteobacteria bacterium | reverse complement strand
ACCGAGGCCATCCTGTCCGACGTCGCAAGACAGGTCGGCACGACGAGCAAACCCAAGACCTATGGTGCGCTGGGCCAATCGCAGGATCAGCACGCGACCTCGTTTAATGGAATTTCGATCAACCGGGCCTTGTGAAGCGGTTAATTCCATTCCCATTTTAGGACAATTTTATAGATCCCACTCATCGATCATGCACATCCGTGGGCATAAACTGCCCGGCAAGAATTTCCTGATCCGTGGAAATCCGGTTAACGCATGGTTGGACTGGTATCATTGCAGCAAGGCCCCCTCGGGGTAGCCGCTACATCGCGCGCTCGCGCCGTCAAGGCGAAGGCGCCCGTAGTCCGTGAACCAGATGCCGCCCTCGGCGTCGACGACCAGGTCGTTGGGGGCGTACAGGGGCAGTCCGTCGCACTCGGTGTAGAGCGTGGTCACCTCACCGGTGGTCAGGTCGAAGCAGCGGAAGTTGTCGTGGGTGTCGGAGATGCGATCGAGGATGTAGACCCAGCCGGTCGTGCCAGCGGAGGCGATGCCCTTGCGCGGCATGTGGTTGAGCTCCAGATCGATCAGGATGACCGGGTTGGGGGAGTCGTAGTCCCAGATATCATGGTGCACCTGTTGGAAGTGCCAGCGGTATTCACCGCTGTGCACGTCGATGGCCACCACTGAGGCGGTGAACAGGTTGTCGCCGGCGCGGATGGCACCGTTGAAGTCTGGTCCGGGGTTGCCGGTGGAAAAGTAGAGCAGGCCCAGTTCCGGGTCCAGGGCCGGGGTTTGCCACACGGTGCCGCCGCCGAATTCCCAGACATTGCTGTCCTGGGGCCAGGTGTCATGGCCGAAGTCGCCGGGGCCGGGAATGGTCCAGAAGGTCCACAGGCGTTCGCCGGTTTCGGCACTGAAGGCCTCCACCAGGCCACGCACGCCTTTTTCCGCGCCGGCATAGCCGGTGATCACCATGCCGTCGTAATAGAGTGGAGCGCTGGTGATGCTGTAGCCGTCCTGCCACGGACGTCCCTGGGTTTCCCACAATACCTCACCGCTGCTTTCATCCAGGGCGACGATCTTGGCATCCAGTTGACCGATGAAAACCCTGCCTTCGCCGAGGGCGACGCCGCGGTTGACCCAGCCGCAGCACACCGCGGCACCCATGCCTTCCGGGAACACAGACTCGTAGGCCCACAGCTGCCGCCCGGTTTCAACGTCGATGGCGAAGACATCATCGTCGCCGGTGGAAACATAGAGCACGCCGTCCTTGTAAAGGGGCGTGGCCTCGGCCGAATGCTTCGGTTCCATGCCGGAACCATTGAGGTGGGTACGCCACTCTGCCTTGAGCGCGCCGACATTGTCGCGGTTGATCTGGGTGAGGGGCGACCAGCGTTGATTGTTGTAGGAACCCCCATTGGTAAGCCAGGCATCAGTGGGCGGCAAGGCCATGGGACCGGCATCCACCAGCGCCCGGGAAGGGGCCACCTGTGAGGCGGTGCCGTCAGACGGTGCCGGCGACTGGTTGTTGGCGGAATCGCCGCTGGTGTTAGTGTCCTGGCCACAGGACACGAGCAGGGCAAGACAAGGAATCAAAAGCAGCGGGCGGAGGAGGGTCATGTTGTTGTTATCTCCGTGATAGGCCGAGGTACCAAGTCTACCCCCTGCCCGCTGCTTGCACCAGCCTTGCTGCCATGCCGACCCTTGGAGGAGCGAGCCTTGCTCGCGACAAGCCCGTGTCGCCAGCAAGGCAGGCTCCAACAGGGGGGCTTGCCTCACCAAGTGATAATGATTATCATTTGCAAACTTGCAGCAAATGACAGCGGACCCTCACCATGCCCCAACAACGCATCGAACTTTACCCCGCGTCTTGCGGTCCGGCGGACAGCAGGCAAGCAGCCGAGCCCGGCATTCACCTCAGCATCCCCGCCCCTGTGCTGGAACGGCTGTTGCGCGAGCGTCACTTGAGTGCCTGCGAATTCAAGTGCCTGGATCAGGCCGCCAAGCAGGAAGTGTGGCGGCTGTGCCTGGACTCCTGCCGGTCTTGTCTGCTGCTGGCGCAACATGATTTCCGGCAGCCATAAAAAAACCGGCCCCCGCCAAGGCGTGGGGCCGGTTTTGTGTATGTCGGGGAAGACTTACAGCTTGTCGGCGTGGCTACCCAGGTAGGAGGCAACACCTTCGGCGGTGGGCTTCATGCCTTCATCGCCCTTGTTCCAGCCGGCAGGGCAGACTTCGCCGTGCTCTTCAGTGAATTGCAGGGCATCCACCATGCGTACCATTTCGTCGATGTTGCGGCCCAGTGGCAGGTTGTTGACCACCATGTGCTGCACCACGCCTTCGCGGTCGATGAGGAAGGAAGCACGCAGGGCAACGCCAGCTTCGGGATGCTCCACGCCGTAGGCGCGGGCGATGTCGTGCTTCACATCGGCCACCAGGGGGATGTCGATCTTGCCGATGCCGCCCTTGTCCACGGGAGTGTTGCGCCAGGCGGAGTGAGTGAACTGGGAATCGATGGAGACGCCGATGATCTGCACGCCTTTCTCGGCCAGCAGCTTGGCGCGGCTGTTGTGGGCAAGAATCTCAGAGGGGCAGACGAAGGTGAAGTCCAGCGGATAGAAGAAAAGCACCACGTACTTGCCGGCGTAGTCGGACAGTTTGAAATTGTCCTTGATGGTGCCGTCGGGCATGACGGCGGCGGCAGTGAAATCCGGGGCTTTCTGGCAAACAAATGCACTCATTGGTGTCTCCTGAGCTTGGGTTCTCAAAGGGTGGATTCGACAGTGTCAATACGGCTATGTGGTGTCCATGGATCGTTTTTCAAGGACTTGACCGCAATTCGAAGGGCCACATTGTGGCCACACCGGCATGCTTTGTCCAGTCCCGCCCGCTTTTGAGGCCGACACGGGCAGAATCATGCAATGGGGATTGTCAGAGGTGATTTTTTGGAAGCAAGCCAGGGGCGGACCTGGTCCGCAATTCAGGCCGCGGCGGGGGGTTCGGCGGTTGTTTTACGCACAGCGGTCTTGACGATGGACTTGGCGTGTTGGCCACACTTGCCACATTGGGTGGCGACGCCCAGGGTTTTTCTGACTTCGGAGAAGGAGCAGCAACCGCCATTCACGGCATCGCGAATCTGACGGTCGGTGACGGCTTTGCAAAGACAGACGTACATGAAGGATGTTCCTGACAACGAGTTGGCGAGAATACTAAGGTTAATGAGAATCATTGTCAACAATTTGCTTTGCGCTGGATCAACTTTCACAGTGTTTGCGAATTGTGCAGCCGACATGGGCTTTTCCCCGGCTTCTCCATGTATTTGCGCGGCAAAATCAGGTATAAAGTGCCCCCTTTGCAGCAAGCCCCATCAGTGCTCACCGAGACCAGGCGATGTCAGATCAATCCTCAAGCGGCAACACCAGCGTATCGCCCGTGCTGCGCGCCGCTGCCTGGATGATGGTGGTGCTGTTCTCCCTGGTGATGCTGGCGGTTTCCGCCCGCGAGATGTCGGCGGAGATGAGCACCATCCAGATATTGTTCCTGCGCAGCGTGGTGAGCCTGGCGCTGATCATGCTGTTCGTGTCGCGGCTGGATCTCAAGCAACTGCGTACCCGGCAACCTGGCTTGCACTTTTCCCGCAACTTGGCCCATCTGGTGGCCCAGTACGCCTGGATCTACGGCATTGCCAGCATCTCCCTGGCCCAGGTGATCGCGCTGGAATTCACCACGCCGATCTGGACCACCATCATTGCCATCATCATTCTCGGCGAGACACTGAACCGCTATCGGGTGATGAGCCTGATACTGGGCATGGCGGGTGTCTTGCTGATCGTCAGGCCTGGGGTGGCGGAGATCCATCCGGCTACCCTGGTGGTCTTGTTCAGCGCCATATGCTTCGCCCTGGCCCACATACAGACCAAGCAACTGGTGGTGAACGACTCGCCCGTTTGTGTGATTTTTTACATGACCCTGATTCACCTGCTGCTCAGCATCGTGCCGGCGCTGTGGGACTGGCAATGGCCATCCGCGGCCATGTGGCCCTGGGTGTGCACCATGGCGGTGGTGTCCATCACCGCGCATTTCTCCATGGCCAAGGCCTTTGCCCTGGCCGATGCCATGGTGGTGGTGCCGATGGACTTTCTGCGCCTGCCATTGGCGGCCACGGTGGGCTTTCTGGTCTATGGCGAGTCGATGGAATTTCTGGTATTGGTGGGCGCCGCCATGATGTTCAGCGGCAATCTGCTGAATATTCTTGCCGAACGACGAAGACTTGACCCGAATATTTGACCGTCTTCCCTGGCGCGGCTGTTGCGGCCGCTGTCGGAGGGGGGTGAAATAGCCGGGTCAACAGCAGAATTCGCCAAGCATTTTTATTTCGCGGGAACTCAAGATATGAACACACAAGAATTGCTGGATATTGCCAACAACGCCCTGCTCAAAGTCACCAAGCGGCCAGACATCGTGATGGCGCGCGGCAAGGGCATGTCGCTGTGGGACACGGAAGGCCGGGAATACCTGGACTTCATCGGCGGTTGGGCGGTCAACTGCCTGGGCCATTCCCCCCAGGTGCTGGTGGACGCCCTGTGCCGCCAGGCCGAAACTCTGATCAACGGCAGCCCTTCCTTCTACAATGTGCCGATGCTGGAATATGCAGACCTTCTGGTCAAGAACAGCTGCATGGACAAGGTATTCTTCATGTCCACCGGCGCCGAGGCCAATGAAGGTGCCATCAAGCTGGCGCGCAAATACGGCCTCAAGCACAAGCAGGGCGCCATCGACATCATCACCACCCAGCGCAGCTTCCATGGCCGTACCCTGGTCACCATGGCCGCCACCGGCAAACCGCAGTGGGAAACCCTCTATGGGCCACGCTTGCCGGGCTTTCTGAAAGCCGATTTCAATGACCTGGAATCCGTGCGCGCGCTGGTGTCGGATCAGACCTGCGCCATCATGCTGGAGCCGGTACAGGGTGAAGGTGGCGTACACGTGGCCACCCCGGAATTCATCAATGGCCTGCGTGAACTGTGTGACAGGCACGGCATTCTGCTGATTTTCGACGAAGTGCAAACCGGCTTTGGCCGCACCGGCACCCTGTTCGGCTATCAGCACTATGGCGTCGAGCCCGACATCATCACCCTCGGCAAGGGCATCGGCGGTGGTTACCCGCTGTCAGCCATGATGGCCAAGGCCAAGCTGGACATCTTCGATCCCGGCGACCAGGGTGGCACCTATACCGGCCAGCCCCTTGCCATGGCGGTGGGTCTGGCGGTGTTGAGGGAAATGCTGAATACTGATCTGCTGGCCCATTGCCAGCGCATGGGTGAGTTGTTGCGCCAGGGTTTGCATGCCATGGCGGCGGAAGGCTACGAGGTGGAGAACGTGCGCGGTCTTGGCCTGCTGGTGGCCTTCGATCTGAAGCAGTCCAAGGGAGAGGACATTGTTGCCAGGTGCCGCGATCTGGAACGGGTGCTGATCAATGCGCCGCAGGAGAAATCCATTCGCCTGATGCCGCCGCTGATCGTGGAGCAGAATCATATCGAGCAACTGCTGTCAGTGCTGCGTAAGCACCTCTGCAAGCAGTAGCAAAATCAACTGTAGGAGCGAGCCCTGCTCGCGACGGGATCTGGTCGCCTGCAGGGCAGGCTCCTACAGCAGAGGTTGTCGTCGTCAGCAGCAGGTCACCACATCCTGGGTGATGCGGCTCAGTACCTTCTCGGAAGTGTTGCCGCGCATCAGCGACCTGGCGCCTGACCTAGCCATGGTGCCGATGACCACCACATCCGCGCCAATTTCATTGGCGTAATCGGAAATCACTTCGGCGGGGCTGCCTTCACGGGCATGCACGTTCTTGGAAGGCAGGCCGGTACGCTTCATGATCCACTCACGGTTGGGGTAGTTGAGACTGTCTGGGTAGGCATTGACCACAAACAACTCAGCATCGTAGAGCTTGGCGATCAGGGAGGAGCGATCAAGAATTTTCTCATTCAGTTCGCGGTACTTGTTGTCATCCTTCTGGATGTTGACCGCCGCCAGGACTTTCTTTCTGTGACCACTGGCGCCGGGCCGGCAGATCATGACCGAGCAGTTGGCATGGCGCATGATGTTCCACTTGGAGTCGGAAAACATGGCGCGCCGCAGTCCGGCTTCATAGTCGGGGATCAGAATGGAGTCCGGCTTGAGCTGGTCGGCACAGTTGAGCAGGGATTCATCCCACTCGATGGACCAGGAGAAGTGATAGGTGAATTCCAGGTTCTCGTCCTTGATCGGCTTGATCAGGTTTTCCAGCCACTTGTCGTCACGGATCAGGTTGGGGTTCCTGGCCTTGAGGTCATTGGTTTCCTCGTCCACGCCCAGGAATAGATGCAGGGTGGGCTTTACCGGTCGCAGCCGTGACGTGATGATGGCGCGCTCCAAGGCGATGTGGGTATCCTGGGTGGGCTCCACCACCACCAGAATGTCTTCCTTCTCCTTATGGGTCATCTTGGTTTTTCCTCCGCTACTGGGTTATGAGGGACTTGTTGATACGAGCTTAACCCATTCTAGCAAAGCTGGGGCAGGAAATTTTCAAGCTCCATTGTGGCGCTGTTGACGGGTATCAACTAATACGTTGGCTTCTGTCTTCTGTAAAGGATGTCGGGTGCTGCCGGCCAACTGGCTGGCAGCGTGAGTTCAGTCGGCGGTGTAACCGCCCAATTCACGCCAGCGGTTGACGATGCTACAGAACAGTTCTGCGGTTTTCTCGGCATCGTAGCGGGCGGAATGGGCCTCGTTGGCGTCAAAGGCGATGCCGGCCGCCTCGCAGGCGCGGGTCAGCACGGTTTGTCCATAGGCGACAGCGCTGATGGAGGCGGTATCCAGACTGGAAAAGGGATGGAAGGGGTTGCGCTTGAGGCCATGCCGCTCCGCCGCCGCCCGCACAAAGCCGTGATCGAAGTGGGCGTTGTGGCCCACCAGGATGGCGCGGGTGCAGTGTTCGGCCTTCATCTTCTTGCGGATATGGCCAAACATGTCCTTGAACACTTCGTCCTCGGGATAGGCGATGCGCAGGGGATGATAGGGGTTGATGCCGGTGAACTTCAGGGCCGCCTCCTCGATGTTGGCACCCTTGAAGGGCTGTACCCGATAGAAGTGGGTGGCTTCCGGCACCAGGTTGTTGGCCTCGTCCATGCCCAGAATCACGGCGGCGATTTCCAGAATGGCATCGGTCTTGGCGTTGAAGCCACCGCACTCCACGTCCACCACCACTGGCAGATAGCCACGGAAACGCCGGGCCATGGGGCTCTTGAGAGGTTTTTCCTTGTCGGTTTCAGCCACGGCCGACCGTCCAGGCGATGCTTTCTCCGGCTCTCAGGGGCACCACGGTATGCTCTCCATAGGCGTAGTGAATGGGAGCTTTCCAGGACTGCTTGCGCAGGGTGATGGTATCGGTGTTGCGGGGCAGGCCATAGAAATCCGGGCCATGGTGGCTGGCAAAGCCCTCCAGTTTGTCGAGGGCCCCCAAGTGTTCGAACACCTCGGTGTAGAACTCGATGGCGGCGTGGGCGGTGTAGCAACCGGCGCAGCCGCAGGCGGCCTCCTTGGTGTGGGTGGCATGGGGCGCGGAATCGGTGCCCAGGAAGAACTTGGGATTGCCACTGGCCACCGCCGCCTGCAGCGCCTGCTGATGACGCTGCCGCTTGAGGATGGGCAGACAGTAGTAGTGGGGTCGGATCCCTCCCACCAGCATGTGGTTGCGGTTGAACATCAGGTGGTGGGCAGTGATGGTGGCCGCCACGTTGGCCGGGGCTTGTTCCACAAAGGCCACTGCCTCGGCCGTGGTGATATGTTCCAGCACGATCTTGAGCCTGGGGAAGCGTTCCACCAGCGGTGCCAGGGTGTTTTCAATGAAAACCCGCTCACGGTCGAAGATGTCGATGCCCGCCGTGGTGACCTCGCCATGGATCAGCAGCGGCATGCCCACTTCGCTCATGGCGGCCAGGGTGGCATGGGTCAGACTGATGTCGGTGACGCCCTGGCTGGAATTGGTGGTGGCACCTGCCGGATACAGCTTGACCGCCCGCACCTTGCCACTGGCCTGGGCCTTGTGAATTTCCTCGGGAGGAGTCAGGTCGGTCAGGTAGAGCGTCATCAGGGGTTCGAAGCGGCTGCCTTCCGGCAGATGCGCCTTGATCCTGCCATGGTAGCCGATGGCCTGAGAGGTGGTGGTCACTGGCGGTACCAGGTTGGGCATGATGATGGCACGGCCGAAGTAGCGGGCGATCTGTGGTACCGTCAGCGCCAGGGCCTCGCCGTCCCTGAGGTGTACATGCCAGTCGTCGGGGCGGGTAATCGTCAATGAGTCCATCAGAGTGTCCAGTGATTCCAACAGCCGCGCAGTATAGCAGCTAGCGCGCGCGGCTTCCTCCCCTGTTAAGGCACAGGCCAGGGCATTCCCTCATTCCCTGTACCAACGAGCCCTGCACACGACCAGGGCTCGTTGGTACGGGCGGCGGAAGTGGAATCAATTGATTGTTTGGGCTTCAAACAAATGGCAAAAGCCGCTAGGCTATGCCGGTCCATCAAAAACCAAGAAGCCTTCGACAATGACAATAACAACAAAGAACCCCCGCAAGTCCGCCAGTTCCCTGCTCTTCAGCATCTCCCTCGCCACCGGCCTGATGGCTGCCATGCCCCAGGGCAAGACCCAGGATATCGGTGAAGGCATCGACCTGTTCAATGCAACCTGTGCCCACTGCCACGGCGGCAATGGCCAGGGCGGCCAGTTGGGACCGTCCATTCTGCGGCGGGTGGCGGAGGAGGACGATCTTTCCCTCATCGACTTCCTGGAAGTGGGCAATCCCCTGCGCGGCATGCCGCCGGTGCAACTGGAAACCCCCAGTATGTATTCCCTGGTGGAGTACCTGCGCTTCCTGTCTGAAAACGTTGCCGATTCCTCATTTGCTACCGAAACCAGTCTCAACCAATATTCCTCCATGCCCCGCATCGAGAACTTCGTGCCGGTGACCGAGGATATCTTGCTGAATCCCAGCCCCAATGACTGGCTGCACTACAGCCGCACCTATGATGCCCAGCGCTTCAGCCCGCTGGATCAGATCGACACCGGCAATGTGGGCCAATTGACCCTGGCCTGGTCCCGGGGGCTGGCCTCGGGCCTGACCGAAACCATCCCCACGGTCTACAACGGCGTGATGTACCTGACCCTGCCGGATTCCAATGTGGCTGCCCTTGACGCCACCACTGGCGACCTGATCTGGGAGTACCGCCGTGACTACGCCAGCCCCGGCCAGGCCGCCGGCGGCCGTTCCAAGACCATGGCGATTTTTGACGACATGATCTATTTCACCGCCCCCGATGCCCATGTGATTGCCCTCGATGCCGTGACCGGCGAGTTGCGCTGGGAGGCCCCGGTGGGCGCGCGCGGCAACACTTCAGGTGCGATAGTGGTGGAAGGCAAGGTGATTTCCGGCGGTACCTGTGCCGGAAACCTTCGCGAGAACTGCTTCATTACCGCCCATGACGCCTACACCGGCGAGGAGTTGTGGCGCTTCTACACAGCCCAGGCGCCGGATGAATTCCCCGGTTTCGATACCTGGAATGGCGCCCCCGTCGAAGGCCGCCTGGCCTCCACCTGGGGTTTGCCCGGTGGCTATGACCAGGAGACCGGCTATATCTACTGGAGCGTCTCCAATCCCATGCCCAACACCCGCGCCGACCGCCATGGTGGCGACGCCATGCGCACGGGTGTTTCCTCGCCTTCAGACCTGTTCAGCAACACCACCCTGGCGCTGCATCCCGACACCGGCGAGGTGGTGTGGTACTACCAGCACCTGCCCGGTGACGACTGGGACATGGATATCAACCAGGAGCGCACCATCATCCGCACCCCCATCAATCCCGACCCGGCCCACGTCAAGTGGATCAACCCGGACATTCCCCGCGGTGAAGTGCGTGACGTGGTGGTGAACGTGGGCGAGGGCGGAGGCATGTGGGTGCTGGACAAGCATACCGGCCAGTTCATCTGGGCCAGTCCGTTCCCCGAGGACGTGGACAACTTCATTCTCAGCGACATCGACGTGCGCACCGGTCAGGCCTTCATCAATCGTGATCTGATTCTGGACGAGCCGGGCAAGCATTCCATCATCTGCTTCTTCAATACCCGCAGCTACTGGCCCACGTCGTATTTCCCCGACAAGAACGCGCTCTACGTGCCCTATATCCGCAACTGCCTCAACATGACGCGGGCGGCGCCAGCCACCGAGACCAGTCCAGCCATGCCGGAAAGCAGAATCGGCATTCCACAACCTGGCATCGACCTGGATGAAATGAATGGCATGGCCAGGGTGGACATGGAAACCGGCGAGATCACCTTCTGGCCCATGGGGCGCATTCCCACCAACAGCTCGGTGCTCACCACCGCCGGCAACCTGGTGTTCTGGGGCGACATCAACCGCCGCTTCCGCGCCCAGCACGCCGATACTGGTGAAGTCCTGTGGGAAACCATCGTCGGTGGTCCC
>JBJHAY010000099.1:0-10589 GCA_050485205.1 Gammaproteobacteria bacterium | reverse complement strand
TTTCTGCCCTTATTAAGGCTTTGGCAGATGTAAGAACTAAAAAGCCTGCTGAACAGATACGCGCCATACGACAAATTAGCACTTGTCTGTGGATTTTGTTCGCGTGGGGTCGTGAAGTAGGAAACTTAGAATCACCATATCGATCGAGCGAACTCGCGATTTTGTTAGGGTGGAGAATTGTTAGTTTTCACTCGGGAAAAAAAACGAAGGCAGCAGCCTCGATCACTCAGGCCTTTCTTTCCATACTTACCGCCTATGAACAGATCTCAAGTGAGTATCTGAACAAAGTCGCATTCCCACATGCGGGCAAACGAGACGGTTTGGCCAGCGCCGTACGCACTACCACCAGCATTGATGTAAATCTAAAACTTTTTGACTTACTCGGCCGCATTGCTATGAAAGGGCTATGGGCGCATTGGGGTTTGGTGCGGATCCCCGAAAGTCCCGAAATAAATGCGCTCTTTCAACAAGCTTATTTCCAATGCGTCACTGCGATTAACGAAGCAGTAGTAAATAACCAAGCCCTTCTTTCGCCGCTTCTCGATGACCAAGCCATCGATATTTCATTGGCTGTGTATTTACTTGCCCTGAATAAAGGCAATCATAAGCAAATGCAGAACTGGCTATTAGAAATAGTGAATCGGTCTGCATTCGCATACCAAGTGCGTGGACACTATCCGGCCAACCTGCATTCATACAATGCAATATTGGAACATCCAAAATCAGATGATGAGTACCGCACGAATGTTACAGCCGGAAGCATCCTGTATCCGTTTATCTCCATCTGGGCAGCGATGTACAACTTCGATGATGTATATAAGGAAGTAGCGACGGTAAAAGCAGAGTTGCTAGGCCACTGCAATTTTCAACTTTGGTATCCAGACGAAGATTCAGAAGAAAACTTTTATGCGTACGAAGATATGCATGGTGCCGTGCTTTCTAATGTGTCGGTTAATAAACGAAAAGAAGAATTACTCAAGCAGGTCTTCGATGAATGTACGCATCTTCCGCATTTTGAGAAGCTCTCTGCCATTAAATATGGTTTCTGGCCTATCCTTTTCATCGCATGCCGTCATCATCGCCTTCCCCTACCTGTTCACTTCTTCAAGCTTTTGATGACGTCTCCCTCGGCTGCGGGTGCAAAAGATGATACACCCGTCTCGTAAAATGCCTTTCCTGGTCCATTGTGCAATCCTGTGACTGCAGGACCATCGATTCCCAGTTTGACCCCTTGTGGTTTGACCAGGAATATCATCATTCATAGCGCAGTGCCTCACCGGGCTCCATCGCCACGGCGCGTCGTGCGGGGATATAGCTGGCGGAAATGACGATGAGGGCGATGAACAGCATGGTCACACCTGCAATGGCTGGCAGATACAGCCTGATATTGGGGAACACGCCGCCCAGTACATTGCTGAACAACACACCGCCGATACCGCCAATGCCCAATCCCAGCAGCAGGGTCACCAGTGCCTCGCGCAGGAAGGGCATCACAGCCTGGCGGTTGCTGGCACCCAGCGCACGGCGCAGGCCGATCTCGTCGGCGCGGCTCATGTAAGAACGTGAGATCAATCCATAGATCACACTACCAATCAGCAACGCCACCAGAGCGGTGATGGCGATGAAAATATCGCGCATCATAAGGAAGGGGCGGGAGGTCACCAGCATCTTGTTGTACAAGGTGTCTATACGATGAACACCAAGGTCGGGACTGCTGCGTGCAGTGGTGCTGCGCAGATGATCGTATGCTTGCATAGAAGGTAGTGCCGTCTCGATGATGCTGAAGAACATGTTGGGTCTGCTTTGTGCAAAAGGGCGGAACAGGCTCAACAGAGCCGGTTGGCCGGCCACCGGATTGTATTCCTGGTAGAAAGTCCTGCTCACACCCACCACTGTGAGCCATGGACCTCCACCTTCCGGATCCAGTTGAATGCGCTTGCCGAGTCTTGCTTCTGCGGGCCACAGGGCGGCTGCCAGGCGCTGATCGATGATGACTACTGGCGCTGAGTTGGCATTGTCGCCACTGTTGAAGTTGCGGCCCTCAACCAACTCCACTCCCAGTACGTCGAAATAGTTGTCAGCTATGCCAACGATGTTGATCCTTGGATAGGTGCCGTCAACATCCGCCAGATCCCGGTCTTCGAGGTTGTAGGGCAATTGCAGAGCTCCTGTGGCAGGTGTTCCAGTGCTGTAGGTGGCCCTGGTGATGCCTGTGGTACTCAGCTGCTCTGATTGCAGTTCCCGTGCGTATTGCCAGGGCTCACCCATCTGGGTGGTCCCTGCCCTGTCAATCAGAACTTCACCGGCAAAGAGACCAGAGCTTTCCACTCCGAAGTCGGTGCGAACGTCGAGGGCAGTGACAACAACGAAGGCCAAAGAGATGATCAACAGGAAGCAGCTCACTACCACTTCGATGTTGACGAAAGCCCGCGTCAGCCGCAGGCTGCCCTTCTTGCTCAGGCCCCGTGAGCCAGCCGCGAGCAGACTGTTGAGATCACGGGAGAACAGGCGTATGGCGGGTAGGCCACCACTCAGCAACCAGATCAGCAGGGTGCCAGCGAGAGAGAAGGTAATCATGGCGCCGTCCAGACCGAAGTTCATCCAGAAAGGCAGGTTGTCACCGGCGAAAGAAATGCGTACTGCAGTATCTATATGGTTCAGGGCATAGGCTGACAGCAGCAGGCCGAATGCGCACCCCAGCGCACAGATAAGGAAGGATTCCAGCAGTAGTACCTGGATCACGCGGAAGCGTGTGCCACCAACCGCGCTGCGTACAGCCAGTTCGTGGGCGCGCTCGTTGGCACGGTAAATCAGCAGGTTCCCCATGTTGAAGGCCACCAGCAGGAGGATGGCCAGAGTAAGAACCGGAAGTACCACTGTGATTGCTGCAGGCATGGAAAATATCCGATTGAAGGGCCTGGCAAAAGCCAGCATTGGCCGGGAAAAGACCTCGTCCATCTCCCTGTTGAAGGCCTGGGCCACGCCCATGACTTCAGTGTTGGCCTGTTCCAGGGAGACTCCTTCACGCAACAGGCCCATGAGTGTCAGGTTCTGCTGACCTGCTGGTGGGGCAACTGTGAGTTCGAGTTGCAGAGGCAACCACAGTTCAGCATTGAAGGGAAAGCCGAAGCCAGGTGGCATGATGCCGACAACGGTGCGGGGAGTTCCGCCGATTCGGCTGCGCTGCCCGACCACGCCTGGATCACCGGCATAATAGCTCTGCCAGAGTTGATAGCTCAGCAGTGCCACTGGCTCGGCTTCTGGTCGGTCATCCTCTGGCAGCAGCGTGCGTCCCAGCAGAGGCTGCACGCCGGTGGCCTGCAGCAGAGACGGACTGATGGTGGCGGTCGAAGCGACCCTGGCCTGTTCTCCATCGTTGATGCTGAACTGCGTCCGGATGCGGGATGCACCAAATACACTGAAGCTATTCAGGTTGTCCCGGGCAAATTCGAACCATTGGTTGGGAAAGGTGTTGGGACTTTCCGAGGGAAAGGAGGCTGGTGTCAGGGTGAGTGTGGCAAGACGCTCGACGCTGGGTAAGTCCGGTGTTTTGAGACGTAAATTCCAGGTTAGGGAAAAAAGGCAGAGCGAAGTCATCAGACCGAGAGCTATGAGCAGAACGCAAAGCAGATTGAAGGCGGCGTTTTTTTTCAGTAATTTGACTGTGTAGAGCAGGTCGCTGGCAATGTGCATGTGAAGTTCTCTTGAATGTGTCTTTTTTTGTTGTGGTTCGATTCAGTTCGCGCTTGCTCTGGCCGTCATCTGCGTAATGGAACGATCATCTACTACCTTGCCGTCCAGCAGCATCACTTCCCGTGTGGCGTGACGGGTGAAGCGGGGGTCGTGTGTCACCATGCAGATAGTGCTGCCATTGGCGTGCAGGGTATCCAGCAGTTCCATGATCATGGCGGCATTGCGTGAGTCCAGGTTACCTGTGGGCTCGTCGGCCAGCAGGATCTCCGGTGCACCGGACAGTGCCCGGGCGATGGCAACCCGCTGCTGTTGACCGCCGGATAGTTGAGAAGGCAGATGGTCCCGACGATGCGCCATATCAACTTTTTCCAGAGCATCTTCCACCAGAGCCCGGCGTTCGCCTTTCTTCAGATCTGCGCGGTAGAGTAGGGGTAGTGCCACGTTTTCAGCCACCGTCATTTCGCCGATCAGATTGAAAGACTGGAAAATGAAGCCAATATGGCGGTTGCGCAAGCGCGCCTGCTCTGCCGGTTTCTGTGTGAGGGCATCCTCTCCCTTCAGCAGATAACGCCCCTCCGTTGGACTGTTGAGCAGCCCCATGATGGACAGCAGGGTGGATTTGCCGCAACCGGAAGGGCCACTGATGGCCACGTATTCGCCGTTGTCGATATTGAGATGGATATCGCTGAGCGCCCAGGTTTCCATCTCATCGGTATAAAACACTTTCTTGATGCCTTCCAGCCTGATCAGGGATTGCTCTTGCATATCGTATATTCCTTCTTATTTACGGGTTTTTTTCAAAATCAATTCAACAGTATCCTGTCGTGGTCCTGCCATGCCTCTGGTTCGGACAGAATCAGCCGTTCACCTTCTTCAAGGCCGCCCAGCACCTCGATGTAACTCACTGATACGCGACCTGTCTCAATCACTCTTCTGCTGGCATATTTTCCGTCTGGCTCTAGTACGTAGACTGTCTGCCGACTCTGGCTGCGGCTGTAGGCCGGTTTCTGCACATACAGGCCGTCCTTGATTTCTGCCACGTAGATTGTGCCCTCCACACGCAATTCGGGGCGCAGGGAAGCGGGTAAGGGTGAGATGATCTCCACGTCTACCACTACACTGCCGTCGATCACTGCCGGATCAATACGGCTGGTCTGTCCGACCAGAATGCCATTGCGGGTATCGATCTCCACACGTTGTCCAAAGGCCAGATCCACCGCCTGGCGGGAGGGTACCTTGAGTTCGGCATATAAAAGATCCTGACGAGCCAAACGTCCCACCTGGTCGCCTGCTCGCAAGCGTTGGCCGAAGTCCACACTGACCTCCTGAACAACACCAGTCATGTCCGCGCGGATTTCCAGGCCTGCCAGATCTGCCAGGGCGCGGGCCAGGCTCTGCTCCGCTTGTCTTACCTGGGCATTGAAGACTTCGATCTGACTGTGCTTGTTGGCCTGTGCCTTGGCGAGGCGTTCCTCTTCGATGCGTGTCATTTCTTCGATCTGGCGCACGTCAAGTTCTGACTGCTGAAACTCAATGCGGGAGATGATGTTGCTGACGGAGAGTCGACGTTTGGCTTCCAGCTCCAGTCTGGCCTTTTCCAGGGAAAAGCGTAATTGCATCAGCGCCGATTGCTGGTTGAGCAGCTGGTTCTCGACACTGATGCTGGTGGACAATGCTTCGGCTCTGGCGCCTTCCAGTGCGTAGCCGGCGATGTCCACGCCATTCTGCAGGGCAGGGTTGTGCAACACCGCCAGCACCTGTCCACGATGCACCGCATCGCCTGGCTTGACCTGGAGCAGTGCGACCGTGCCTTCCACCCTTGAGGTGATGAGCTCAACTTCCCGTGACTGCAACACCCCTTCCGCAGCGATAGTAATGTCGAGGTTGCCATACCGCACAGTGCCTATGCGGACTTGCTCACGGTCTACACGCCAGGTGGAAAAGTCCATCTTTGTCAGGGTAAGCACCCCGGCGGCCAGCACCATGACGCTTAGCAGCAGCAGTGGGACTGTCAGAGGCTTCCTCTTTGAGCGGGGATAATCCATCGTACCTTGGCTCCTCATTATTCATGATGTGGGAGCAAGTCTTGTGCCATTATGCAACAATTTGAAATTATTGATAATTTTTCGGAAAGGCCACATAAAAACCGGTCCTTGTTCCGAATTCGGGACCGCTATCGTCCCGTTTCCGGGACAGTATTGGTGGTACGCGAGAGCAGGGGGAGGGTAAGGCGTAGCTCGGCGCCGGAGGCATCATCACGATTGTCCAATGCGATATTCCCGTGATGGGCAGAGATAATGCGGCGTGACAGTGCCAGGCCGATGCCTGCGCCCTGGTCTTTAGTGGTGTAGAAGGGGACGAAAAGGTTGCTCTTGTTGCTGATGCCTGGCCCCTGGTCGCGAATAAGAATATCGCAATTATCGTCCCTCGCCATGATCGAGATATCGATGGAAATAGAAGGGTTCGCATTGGCTTCGACGGCATTTTTGATCAGATTGATCAGAACCTGTTCCAGTTGAGTACGGTCGCCGAATACTGGCAGTTTCTCCGGTACGGCTTGCAGGTGAAGACGGATGTTACAGTCCGAGTACATACCGGCAACCTTGCGAACCAATTCCAGCAGGTCGAATTCTCCCTTGTTTGCCTCAGGCAGTCTGGCGATGCGGGCGTAGTCGGAAATGAAGTTGCGCAGATTCAGCGCTCGTTCATGGATTAACTGCAGACCCTCGGCCAGCTGTCCGCGATCCCCTTCTGGCGGTACCACAGCGAGTGTCTGGCATAGGGTTGTGATGGGTGTCAGGGAATTATTGACCTCGTGGGCGATAACGCGGATCAGGCGTTGCCACGCTCGTATCTCTTCTTCGCTGAGTACCTGCTCAAGATCGGTGATGAAAATCAGGGAGCCGGGCTTGCCGTCCTGCACAAGTGTCTGCTGACTGATCTGCCAGCGGCCGCTTGCGCCCGCAAACCGGTGCTCGCGTATTTCGGGCTCAAGAGCAGGCAGCAGGCTGGAGATTTCAGTGCTTTCGAGGGGCAGCCCCTGTAGTGCCTCCCGTTCCATGGCCAGCAGACGGGCTGCCTGGGGATTGGCAAGGACAATACAACCTTTGCTGTCACAGGCCAGCACTGCCACGTTCATCTGGGCAATGATGCGCTCCAGCAGACCACGTAGTTCCTGTTCCTCCTGGCGACTGCTCTGTAACTGTTGCGCCAGAGAGTTTATCTGCTGAAACAGTGCTGACAGCTCGTTAGAGCGGCCAGTATGGGCACTGCGCAGGCTGTAATCCTCGTTGCGAATTGCCTCAATCAGGGTGTTGAGGGTGCGTAGCTGGTGCACGAAAATACGGCGCACCCTGAAGGCGGCGAGCAGTATCCAGCCCATACTCACGGCGAATATCATGGCGCCGGACTGTGCAGTCAGGACCGGTTGTTGCCACCAGAGCCAGGTGATCAGGGCCAGGGGGATAAGAGTACTGGCCGTGGTCAGCCACAGTTTGCATTCGGTGGTGAGCAGTGGTCGGGGTCGGGTGGAATTGAAAATATGGGGCTTCATGAGAGGCCATATTTCTGCAGGCGACGGTATAGGGCTGAACGGCTGAGGCCGAGCCTGAAAGCTGTTTGTTCCACATCTCCCCCCTGGCGTGCCAGCGCCTTACGAATCAATACAGCCTCGGCCTGTTCCAGGGTCATGTCTTCCAGCACGCCCAGCGAGGAGAACTCCTCATTTGCACAGGTCGGCAAGCGAGGCAGCTGCAGGTCTGCAGGTTGAATTTCCTCGTCCAGGGCCAGCAGTGCTGCTCGCTCAATGACATGGCCGAGTTCACGGATATTACCTGGCCATGGATAGCTGACGAGGGCTTCCAGCGTTTCACTGGAAAAGCTGTTGGCTGGCGTATCGTAGTGCTGGCGTGCCTGGCGCAGGAACTGTTCGGCAAGCACCGGGATGTCTTCGCGGCGTTCACGCAGGGAAGGGATGTGCAAAGTGACACCGTTGAGACGGTACAGCAGATCCTGGCGAAAGCCTTTTTCCGCCACCAGCACTTCCAGTTCCGCATTGGTGGCGGAAATGAAACGGGTTCGGCTGGTGAGCGTCTTGGAACTACCGAGTTTTTCATACTCCCTTTCCTCCAGCAGGCGCAGCAGCTTTGCTTGTTGGGCAGGTGGAGTATTGGCGATCTCGTCGAGAAACAGGCTGCCCGAGTCGGCCAGTTCGACTCGCCCTATGCGTTCGCTCCGTGCATCGGTGAAGGCTCCTTTCACGTGCCCGAACATCTCGCTTTCAAAGATCGTTTCGGAAATGCTGCCCATGTTGACAGTGATCAGTGAGGCCTTCGCACGTGGTGAGTGAGTGTGCAGCCAACTGGCAAGCAGGCTTTTGCCAGTGCCATTCTCACCAGTGATGAGTACAGGGATCTCGCTGCGGGCGATGCGCTGGGCGGTTTCCAGTAGCGCCTTCATGGCTGGGGATAGTGCAACCATGGGGGTCTCCGCACCGCTCTGCTGCTTGAGCAGGAGGTTTTCCGCATTCAGCAGGGACTCCCGTCGACTGATTTCGCGGATCTTGATCTGTGTACGGATCAGGGTGAGCAGGCGGTTATTGTCGTGCCAGGGCTTCTCAATGAAATCTACGGCACCGCGACGCATGGCCTCCACCGCCAGGGGGATGCTGCCCCAACCAGTCATCGCCACCACTGGCAACTGCCCGTCGATGTCCTGCATCCGGCTGATCATTTCCAGACCCTCCATGCCCGAAGTCGTATCCTTGCGGTAATTGAGATCCACCAGCGCCAGATCGAAGTTTTTTTCCTTGATTCGCGTGAGTACGTCTTCAGGAGAGGTGCAGGATTCGGAAGGAATGTTCTCGTTATTGAGCAGTATGGACAGGGCGGTGAGGATGCTCTTGTCGTCGTCCGCGATCAGGATGGTCATGCCGTTAGAGCTCTTCTGTGACCGAAGTGACCGGCAGTATAAAGAAGCCACCCATCCATGTCATCTGCATGAATGGCGTTGTATTGCCTTCTTCAAGGGCTGCAGTCTTATCCGTACCCCTGGGTTAGTACGCTTGAAAGTCATGGGTTTATAAGGACATAACTGGCCTTTAATCCATAAAGACGGACATATCCTGGGTGAAGTTGGCACCAGTGCTATTTTTGCCTGCCTGGAAAGTGGTGAAATCACAAATCAGCCTGAAAAAGATCGGTATGATAATCAAACCTGCGAAATAACGTATTTCCACGCCGGGCGTGAAATATGCGTTGCATTAGCGATAGATATCGAGAAAAGAGTTATTCACGTATTACATGTTGAGGGCTAAAAAATGTATAACTACAGAGAATGTGGCCTAGACAACATTAAACTTGTTAATGGCTACGAAATTGAAGAATCACCCTACGGCTCAGCTGTTTCTATTAGAAATATGAAAGAGTTACATAAGGCTATAGGTCTCGAAATAATCAACAAAGACGGACGAATTACCAATAAAGAGCTCAGGTTCATCAGAAAAGAACTGGGTCTTTCTCAGAAATTGCTGGCTGATACCTTAAGTGTTACCGAAATAACCGTAAGAAAGTGGGAAGCAGGCGAAAATAATATTAACGGAACTGCTGATAAATTGTTAAGGGCTCTCTATAAAGGCAGTATTGATCCGAATTCTCCTGTTCAAGAAATGGTGGCTCAGTTGGCCCATTTGGACAATCTAGTTAAGAAATCTGTGAAGCAATTTAAATTTGAGGTTACAGATAGCCACTGGATTAGAAAGGCGGCTAATTAATAGGCATCAGCTTAAAGCCAGATATTTATAAGGACATAATTGGCCTGTAGTCCGTATTAAGGATATTAATGGGCCATATTTGTCCTTAATTTCCGACCTATTGTCTTTATTGATCTTTCCCATTATATAGGACAAAATAGTCCCTTAAATTCTATTTATAGGAGTTAATGGGACAAAAATGCCCTCAAAATTAAACTATAAACTTGCAAGTGTCGAGCAGTTGGCGCAGGACATCGGGGAGCGCTTCTCCCGTATCCGTCTGGCGCGCAACCTCACCCAGCAGGCTCTGGCAGCACAGGCGGGGATATCCACGCGTACGCTGCGTCGCCTTGAGGCTGGGGAGGGGGGCACCCTGGATACCCTGATCCGTGTTGTGCGGGGCCTTGGTCTGGAAAACCATCTGGAAGCGTTGTTGCCGGACCCGGCTATCCAGCCGGTGGAGCGCCTGGCGCGCGGCGGTCATGAGCGCAAGCGGGCACGGGCCAAAGCGACCGGTTCAGATGAGCCCTGGACCTGGGGCGAGGATGAAATCCCATGAGCGTTGCCAGTGTAAAACTCTGGAACCGCCAGATTGGAGCCGTGGAATGGGATGATGATCACGAGGTCGCCGTGTTCCAGTACACGCGCCCCTTCGCCGCCTCTGATATTCAGGTCTCGCCCATCACCATGCCGCTGCGGCCGGAACCCTATTCCTTTCCCGCCATGGGGGAGGCCTTCAAGGGCCTGCCCGGCCTTCTGGCGGACAGCCTGCCTGACAAGTTTGGCAATCGACTGATCGATGCATGGCTGACCTCGCAGGGCAGGAGCTCTGGCAGCATGAATCCGGTGGAACGCTTGTGTTACATCGGTCGCCGGGGGATGGGGGCGCTGGAATTCGAGCCCGCTGCCGGACCAATGGCCGGTGGCGGCAGAACAGTGGACATTGAGGGGCTGACAATACTGGCGAACCGGGTGCTTGACGAGCGTGCAGCACTGGCCGGCTCTCTCGGCAGCGAGGATGACCAGGATGCGCTGCAGGACATACTGCGGGTTGGCACTTCCGCTGGTGGCGCCAGGGCCAAGGCGCTGCTGGCCTGGCATCCGGAAACCGGTGAGTTTCGTTCAGGCCAGCTGGATGCCCTGGAAG